>CAJADV010000085.1 GCA_903938575.1 uncultured Gammaproteobacteria bacterium | reverse complement strand
GTAGAGCCCTACGTTGCTGAAGCCGCCGCCGCTGATTCGTTCGATGCCGCTGAACGACGAGACCCGGATGATCGTGTCGTTGGCGAGGGCGAGGATCTGGTCGAATCCGGCACCACCATCCACCGTGTCATAGCCGCTCGGGAGCGCGTCACCGGCATAGCTCAGGATGTCATCGCCGCTCCCCGAGGAAACGGTGTCGCTGCCGTCTCCGCCGTTGATCGTGTCGTTCCCGGAGCCCGTGACCAGGGAGTCGTTACCCTCGTCGCCATCGACCGTCCAGTCGTCGGTCGAGTCGGCAGCAGACAGCGTGTCTGCGCCCGTGGTGCCCGTGAATGTGCTGAGGGGCATTCCGATTGACCTCCGGGGAATGATGTCGCGGTGGCAGGCGCGGCAAAGGCACCGCTACTACACAACGGCATGGTGCCCGCAATCTGATGAAGGATTTGTTAAAACCCCCTCTGGCAGGGTGTTACAGGGGCATTTCCGGCAGTGACGCCCCGGCCATGCGGTGTGCGTGGATTTCCTGCAAGGCGCTCTCGAAACCGCGGACGAAGCGCGGCGTATCGAACAACGACGATTGCTCCCTCTTCGCCACGAGCTGCGTACGCAGCGCCTGCAGGCGCTCCGGGTCCGCTGCAAGCGTGAGCGCGCGCTGCTCGTAGGCCTGTAGCGATGTCGTGATGAGTTCAGGCAGTCCGGCGGCCTGCAGCAGGCTCGCAGCCACCCGGCTGGCGAAGGAGTCCCCCGCGAGCGTCAGCAGGGGCAGACCTGCCCGCAGCGCGTCGCTCGCCGTGGTGTGGGCATTGCAGGGGAATGTGTCGAGGAAGAGATCGGCGGCGCGAAGCCGTGCGAGGTGATCCGCGAGCGGCATCCTTGGCGCGAAGACGAGTCGCGCCGAATCCACCCCGCGTGCGAGTGCCTCGCGTTGCAGGTTGGCTTCGGCCTGTGCATTCCCGACCAGCAGCCACAGGCAGCTGTCGGGGGCGGCGCCGAGAATCCTGCACCAGACATCGAACATCGCTGGCGTGATCTTGTAGTTGTTGTTGAACGCGCACAACACCACCGCCCGCGCCGGCAGTCCGAGTTCCTCGCGCGAGAAACTCTTGTCCGCGATGGTGCGTGTGTGGTCGTTCACCTGATAGCAGTCAGGCAGGTATACAACCTGCTCGCGGTAGTGTTGCTCTTCTGCGTCCGGGATCACCGTCCTGTCCGCGATGAGGTAATCGACATACTCCGCGCCCACGCTCCCGGGATAGCCCAGATAAGCCACCTGCTGCGGGGCCGCGCGGCAGGCGAAGATGCCGGGGCGCGCATCGGTGGTGTAGCCCTTCAGGTCGATCGCGATATCGATACCGATCCCTCGAGCCAGCCGCGCCACGTCGCGATCCGTCATCGAGCGTGCGTCGATGAAGCGGGTGAAGCATCGGGAAACGCGCTCCCGCATGCCATCAGCCGTCTCCGGCCCGAACGAGAAAGCGTAGAGTTCGAAGCGCTCCCGGTCGTGCAGCTCAAACAGCCCCGCCATCAGGTACATCGTGGCGTGCTCGTGGAAGTCTGCAGAGAAATAGCCGATGCGGATGCGCTTGTCCGGCGCGTGATTTTCCACCGGGCCTAGGCTGTCGTCGGGCGGGAACCACGCCTGCGCCCAGAGCCGCGCCGCAGTGCACTGGGCTTCGGTGGAATCCTCGAAAGCGAACACGGGAAAAGGCGGCGTGACCTGCTTGCCCGATGCAAGTCCGGCGCGGATTCGCGTGCAGTGCAGGTCGAAGTCAGACCAGTCCGATAGACGCAATTTCGTGAGCAGGAGTTGCCCTTCGAGAAACGGATACGCGGGCGACAGTTCCAGCGCCCGGGCGTACAGCGGGGAGGCCGCGGCGTGCTCGCCGAGTTCCAGCAGCGCAGTGCCCAGATTGCAGAGTGCCTGCGGATCAGACGGCGCTAGAGCGGTGGCGCTGCGCAGGCTTGCGGCTGCAGCCGCATAGCGTCGCTGCGAGAGGAGTGCAGCCCCGAGCCCGGCGTGAGCGGCCGCCAATTCGGGCTTCAGCTCTACGGCCTGCTCGAAACTGCTGCCTGCCGCCGCCCACTGTCGCAGCGCGAGCAGCGCATCGCCCCGATTGCGCCAGGCATCTGCGTAGCCGGGCTGCACTCCGAGCGCGGCGTCGTATCCGGCCACGGCCTCCGCGTGACGGCCCGCCGCGAGCAACGCGTTTGCCCGGTTGTAGTGCGCCTGCAACAGGCGTGGGTCGAGTGCCAGCACACGTTCATAGCCCGCGACCGCGGCGTCGAGGTCCCCGAGTTCCTGGAGCGCGAGCGCGTGGTTGTAGCGGGTCACGGGATCCTGCGCGCCCGCTGTAACGGCCTGCCCGAGCAGTGTGGCGGCTTGCCGGTGATCTCCTTGCTGAAGAAGTATGGTGCCGAGGTTGCGCAGTGCCTGCGTCTCACGTGGCTGCTCGCGGAGGATCCGGTGGTACTGCTTCGAGGCCTGCTCCAATCGACCCTGCCGGTGGAGTTCGATCGCTCGCGCGAGCAGCGACGGCGCGGAATCCCCTGTCATCATCCACCTCTTTTGCTGCGCTACGGCTGCACGGCGTCCCTGCCGCCGGTGCGTGCAGCGACACTCGCGCACGTCTAGCAGATCAAGATGACCATTTCGCTACCCCTGCCGCTAGCGAGCCCTTTTTCTCCGGCTCACCGACGGGTTCGCGCGGTTGCGTCCGTCCTGCGGCTTGCTTAGCATGCTGGCTGCCCACTTCACGCCTTCCGTCCGAGAGCCAACGCATGGAAATCAGCTTCGAACAACTCTCTGACACCATCAAACTGGTGACGCTGGCCGGGCGTCTGGACATGATGGGTGCCCAGTCCATCGACCTGAAATTCACGGCCGGGGTGGCCACTGGCGTCTCTGGCGTGGTGGTCGATCTCTCCGGCGTGAGCTTCCTCGCCTCGCTGGGAATACGCACGCTGATTTCGCCCGCCAAGGCGCTGAAGGCACGCGGCGGCAAGATGGTGTTGCTGAACCCGCAGCCTCTTGTGCTCGAAGTGCTGAAAGTCTCTGGCCTGACGGTGATCCTGCCTGTCTACACGGATTTGGCAGAGGCAGTAGCCGCGCTCGGCTGAACCCGGCGGCGCACCTGCCTCAGCCTGACTGGCTCTCGAGCTCCTCGCTCGCAGCCAGCCATTCCTCCTCGTACTGCTCCATCTGCTCACGCATAGATGCCTGTTGTCGCAGCAACTGCTGGACCTCGGCACTGCGGCCGGGGTCGTAGAGTGCGGGCTCCGACAGCCGGGCTTCGAGTGCGGTGAGATCTTTCTGGAGTTTTTCGATCTGCTTTTCCAGCGTGGCGACGCGCTGTTTGAGCGGGCGCAGCTGCTCGCGACGCTCGGCGGCGCTGCGGCGGTCTTCGCGCGCTGGTGCTGGTGCCGCAGCAGCAGACCCCGCCTCGATCGCCGGCTCGACGCGGTGCATCGACAGCGAGAGCTTGCGGTAGTCGTCGAGGTCGCCGTCGAACTCCCGCACCTTGCCGTCGCGCACCAGCCAGAACACGTCCACGGTGTTTTTCAGCAGGTGCCGGTCGTGCGAGACCAGCAGCACCGCACCGGCATATTCCTGCAGCGCCACGGTGAGCGCATGGCGCATCTCGAGGTCGAGGTGGTTGGTCGGCTCATCGAGCAGCAGGAGATTCGGCTTCAGCCAGGCGATCAGCGCGAGCGCGAGCCGTGCCTGCTCGCCGCCCGAGAAACGTCCCACCGCAGAGGTGGTCTGCTCGCCGTGGAAACCGTAACCGCCAAGGAAGTCGCGTATCGATTGCTCGGTGGCGTTGCGGGTCAGGCGCTGCACATGGAGCAGGGGCGAGGCCTGCGGGTCCAGCGCTTCCAGCTGGTGCTGCGCGAAGTAACCCACCCGCAGGTGTTCGCCCGTGTGCCGCTCGCCCGCCAGCAGCGGCAATTCGCCGGCGATGCTGCGGATCAAGGTGGATTTCCCCGCCCCGTTGGCACCCAGCAGTCCCACCCGTTCACCGGGCATGATGCCTATGTCGACGCCGGAGAGGATGGGTGAGCCGGTGTGGCCGAGCGTTGCGCGCGCGATGGTGAGCAACGGCGTGGACACGCGCTCCGAACAGGGCAGGCGCAGTTCGAAGGGCGAGTCCATGTGCGCCGGGGCGATGCGCGCCATGCGCTCGAGCTCCTTGACGCGGCTCTGCGCCTGACGCGCCTTGGTGGCCTTGGCCTTGAAGCGCGCCACAAAGCGCTCTATCTCGGCGATCCGCGTCTGCTGCTTCTCGTAAGCGCCCTGCTGCGCGGCGATGCGCTCGGCGCGTTGCAGCTCGAAGGCCGAGTAGTTGCCACGCCAGGCCGAGAGCCGCGTGCCTTCGAAAGAGATGATCCGCGTGGCGACGTTGTCGAGGAACTCGCGGTCGTGGGAGATGATGAGCAGCGTACCGGGATAGCGCAGCAGCCAGGCCTCGAGCCACACCAGCGCGTCTATGTCGAGGTGGTTGGTGGGCTCGTCCAGCAGCATCAGCTCGCTCGGGCACATCAGTGTGCGGGCGAGTGCAAGGCGGACGCGCCAGCCGCCCGAGAACGCCCGCACCGCGCGTTCGCGCTCTGCGGGCGCGAAGCCCAGGCCGTCGAGCAACCCGTGCGCCCGTGTGGGAGCGCGGTAGCCGTCGATGGCGCCGAAGCGCGCGTGCAGCTCGCCTATCTCCGCGCCCTCGGCCGTTTCCATCCGCGCTTCGAGCTCGCGGTACTCGCGGTCGCCGTCCAGCACGAAATCGAGCGCGCTGCGGTCGCTGGCGGCCACCTCCTGCTCCATCGAGGCGATGCGCCAGCCTGCGGGCAGCGACACATCGCCGGCATCGCACTGGAGTTCGCCGCGCAGCAGGGAGAACAGGGTGGACTTGCCGCAACCGTTGGCGCCGATCACCCCCACGCGCTCTCCAGCGTGCAGGGTGACGGTCGCGTCCTCGAGAAGGCTGCGCGACCCTCGCGCGAGCCGGACGCCTGAGAGCTGTATCACAGGCTCAGTTGGTGGGCAGGCGTTCGCAGGCGCGCTGGATCGCGTTCTCCACGTCCGCGGGCGAGGACGCCGAGGCGCCAAGATCGCGCAGTTCGCCGTCCTGCAGGCGGTAGATCCAGCCGTGCACGCTCAGCGTGTGACCGCGTGCCCAGGCATCCTGGACCACGGTGGTCTGGCAGACGTTCAGCGCCTGCTCGATGACATTGAGTTCGCACAGGCGATCCACGGACTTGTCGTGGGAATCGATGCACTCGAAGCGCGCCCCGTGCTTCTTGTGGATGTCCTGCACGTGGCGCAGCCAGTTGTCGATCAGACCGAGACGACGGTTGTCCAACGCAGCGGCCACGCCGCCGCAGCCGTAGTGTCCGCAGACGATGATGTGCTCGACTTTCAGCACATCGACGGCGTATTGCACCACTGACAGGCAGTTAAGGTCCGCGTGCACCACCACGTTGGCCACGTTCCTGTGCACGAAGACCTCGCCTGGCAGCAGGCCGATGATCTCGTTGGCGGGCACCCGGCTGTCGGCGCAGCCTATCCACAGGTATTTCGGATTCTGCTGCGCGCTAAGGCGCTCGAAGAATTGCGGGTCACGGGCTTTCATTTGCCCGGCCCAGCGACGGTTGTTGGCGAACAGGTCTTTCAGTTCTTCCATTGCTCAGTACTGCTCGTCCGCGGGATGTGTCTCTTGGCTCATCGCTTCACGATCACCGAGGAACCGTGGCCGAACAGCCCCTGGTTGGCCGTGATGCCTGCGCGCGCGCCCTCGACCTGGCGGCTGCCTGCCTGGCCGCGCAGCTGCCAGGCGAGCTCGCAGACCTGCGAGATGGCTTGTGCCGGTACCGCCTCGCCAAAACAGGCGAGTCCGCCGGAGGCATTCACCGGGAGGCGTCCGCCGATGCGGGTCGCGCCCTCGCGGGTGAGGCGGCCGGCCTCGCCGCGTGGACAGAGTTGCAGATCCTCTATCCAGTCGAGTTCCAGCGCGGAGGAGAGGTCATAGACCTCGGCGAGGCTCATGTCTTCCGGGCCGAGGCCCGCTTCCTCGTAGGCCTTGGGTGCAAGGGATGCGCGGAAGCGCAGCGCTTCGACGCCGTCTGCGGCGGCGGAGTCGGTGGCGAGGTCCGGCATCTCGAGGTCGGCGCTGGCGAAGGTGGGCGTCACGGTGGAGATCGCCGCCACGCGTGGCGCGTCGCCGCGACCCATGCGCCGGGCGTAGTCGAGGCTGGAGATCACCAGTGCCGCGCCGCCGTCGGAGGTGGCGCAGATCTGCAGCAGCCGCAGCGGGTGCGCGACCATGGGGGACGCGTAGACATCCGCCATGGTGAATTTCTTGCGGTAGCGGGCGTTCGCATTGGTGAAGCCGTGCTCGCTGTTCTTGATCTTGACCGCGCCGAAGTCTTCCTCGGTGTCGCCGTAGAGATCCATGCGCCGGCGGGCGTAGAGCCCGAAATAGGCCGGGTTGCTGATGCCGACCAGAAAACGCACCCAGTCGGGATCGTCGGGGCGGTAACCCTTGGCGGGTGCGAGGAAACCCTTGGGCGTGGTGTCGGCGCCCACCACCAGTGCCACCTCGCAGTGACCGGCAAGGATCTTGGCCCGTGCCGCGGCCAGCGCCTGCGAGCCCGAGGCGCAGGCGGCGTAGGAAGTGTTCACCTCGGCACCCTGCCAGCCTAGCGCCTGCGCGAAGGTGGCGCCGGCCACGTAGCCGGGGTAGCCACAGCGCACCGTGGCCGCGCCCGAGACGAAACGGATGTCCTGCCAGCGCACGCCGCTGTCGGTGATCGCGGCGCGCGCCGCGTGCAGACCGTATTCGACGAAGTTCTTGCCCCACTTGCCCCAGGGGTGCATGCCGACGCCGAGGATCGCGACTTCGTTGTTGCTCATGACGCGGTCTCCGTGACGGGCTTCCACTTCCAGATGAGTTTGATCGACTCGGCGTCCTCCGAGAGGGTTTCGAGCACGAGTTCCATCGTCTGGCCGACCCGCAGATCCTCGGGGCCAACGCCCGCCACCACCTGCCCGAGCACTACCATTTTTTCCGCGGCGAGTTCCACGGCGGCGATGGCGAAGGGTTCGTAGGGCGTGGCGGCCACATAGGGCTCCGGCGGGGCATAGGCCGCGTTGGTGCACGACCACAGCGTGCCCCGTCGCGACAGCGGGGCCTCGTCGAATTCGGTGCTGTCGCAGGCCGGGTTGCGGCAGTAGAGGGACTGCTTCGGGAAGTAGCAGGTGCCACAGCTGCGGCAGCGCGAACCCAGCAGTTGCGGCGCGTGCTCATCGAGCGTGAACCAGCCCTCGAGGGCGGCGACGCGGGTCTTCGAGGTCATGAGGTAATTCCACGGCAGGAGCGAGGCCGGAGGATACACGCCGGCCGCCGGCGGCAGCAATTCGCGCTGATCGCTTTTGCCACGCGGCGCTGATGCCTTTGACCCTTGCCGGCCCGGTGATACGGGGGGCACCATGGGGTGGTCCCAGTGCCGCGTGTACGGCACGCTTTTTCCGGAGGATACCCCGCGATGAAAGTCGAGTTCACTCCCGCCCAGGATGCGCTGCGCGCGGAACTGCGCGAGTACTTTGCCAAGCTGATGACGCCCGAGCTGCGCGCCGAATGCGAAGCCGGCACCGGCGAGGGCGGCGGGCCGGGCTTCAAGGCGGCGATGCGGCAGATGGGCCGCGATGGCTGGATCGGGCTCGGCTGGCCGAAGGAGATGGGCGGTCGCGGTTTCACGCCGCTCGAACAGTTCATCTTTGTCGAGGAGGTCATGCGCGCGGGTTTCCCGTTCCCCTTCCTCACCACCGAGTCGGTGGGTCCGATGATCCTCGAGCACGGCAACGAGTGGCAGAAGCGCGAAATCGTCCCGAAAATCATGGCCGGCGAGCTGAACATCGCCATCGGCTACTCGGAGCCCGGGGCCGGCACCGACCTTGCCGCGCTGAAGACCACCGCCGTGCGCGATGGCGATGACTGGGTGATCAACGGCCAGAAAATGTGGACCAGCCTGGCGAATTTCGCCGACTACGTCTGGCTCGCCGTACGCACCGACCCCGACGCACCCAAGAAGCACAAGGGCATCTCGATCTTGCTGGTGCCCACCTCTGCGCCGGGCTGGTCCTGCACCCCGGTGATCACGCTGGGCGGCGTGCGCACCAACGCCACCTACTACGACAACATCCGCGTGAGCAGCCAGAACCTGGTGGGCGAGCTTAACGGTGGCTGGAAACTCATCACCAGCCAGCTGAACCGCGAACGCCTCAGCCTGGTGAACTACGGCCCCACCGCCGTGATGTTCAACGAGGTCGCGCAGTGGGCGCGCGAGCAGCAGCTGCCCGATGGTTCGCGTCTGGTGGACCAGCCCTGGGTGCAGGCAAATCTGGCGCGGGTGCGCGTGGGCATCGAGGCCTTGAAACTGGTCTGCTACAAGCAGGCCTGGGCCATGACCGCCGGCACGCTCGACATGGCCGATGCCTCGGCCGCCAAGGTCTATGGGTCGGAGTTTTTCATCGAGGTGTTCCGCCTGCTGGGCGAGATCCTCGGCCAGGGCAGCCTGGTCGCAAAGAGCTCCGCTTCCGGTGTGGTACTGAGGGGGCGCATCGAGCAGCTTTACCGCACGGCGAGCATCCTCACCTTCGGTGGCGGCGCCAACGAGATCCAGCGCGACATCATTTCCGCGGCCGGGCTGTGGATGCCGCGCGCGGCGCGTTGAATGCAGCGGATCTGAACATCAGGCGTGCCAGCAAAGTGCACGCGCCATTCCCGGAATGCAAGCGAGGGCTTCAAGATGGATTTCGGTCTGAGCGAAGAGCAACGTGACATTCAGGCGCTGTCGCGCCGGATCCTGGGCGACCTGTCCACGCCGGCCAAGCTCGCCACCTACGACAACTGGGCGGGTGAGCGTTTTGACCGCGAATTGTGGGCCAAGCTCGCCGAGGCGGGCCTGCTCGGCGTGGGTGCGCCGGAGGACGCCGGCGGCATGGGCTTTGGTTTCATGGAGGCGGGTCTGCTGGCCGAGGAGTGTGGCCGTCGCATCGCCGCGGTACCACTGGTCTCCCACCTTGCCGGCGGCATCCTGCCCCTGGTGAAGTTTGGCACTGCAGAACAGCGTGCCCGGCTGCTGTCGGGCGCCGTGAGCGGCGAGTTGCTGCTCACCGCAGCGCTCGAAGAAGGGCCCGCCGGCGATGCCTCGGCGCCCGCGACGATTGCGGTTGCCGATGGCGATGGCTATCGCCTGAGTGGCACCCGATTCGCGGTGCCCTATGGAGCGCAGGCCGAGCGTGTGTTGCTAGGTGCGCGCAGCGGTGACGGCGTGATCGCCGTGTGGCTGGATCCGCGTGCTGCCGGCGTCAGGCTCGATCAACTCCATGACACTGCCTACGAGCCGCAGTGCACGCTCACGATGGATCAGGTAATGGTCGCGGCCGCCGATGTGCTGGCCGGCCCTGAGGCGGGTGCTGCGGTGCTCGCCGAGGTGGCACGCCACCTGACGGCCGCGATCTGCATGCACCAGGTCGGCGTCACGGACACATTGATGCGCATGACGGCCTCGTACACCAGTGAGCGCAAGCAGTTCGGCGTGCCTGTCGCCACCTTCCAGGCGGTGGGCCACCGCGCAGCCAACTGCTTCATCGATGTCGAATGTCTCCGGCTGACCGCCTATGAGGCCTGCTCGTTGCTCGCCGAAGGCCGGCTGGCGGCGGTGGAGGTCGATATCGCCAAGGTCTGGGCGGGCGACACGGGGCATCGTGTCAGCTACGCCGCACAGCATCTGCACGGCGGCGCCGGCGTGGACCGGGGCAACGCCCTGTGGCGTTACTGCCAGTGGGCCCGGCATAACGAGATGACGCTTGGCTCCTCGGCGCAGACGCTCGCCCGTCTCGGGCGGCGTTGTGCGAGCGGCGAGGCTCTGGTCAGCTAGAGGTCCGGGCGCCAAAGCCCGCGGTCGGGCAGACTGACCCCCGTCGGGGGCCAGTCTGCCGCGCGGCGGCGGAATGCGCCAAGGCGCGCCGGTCAACGGGCAATTCCGGCGACCACGCAAATCGTGGCTTGAGCCCCTTTGTCGAGCGCCGTTCACGCTCCTACACTTGAAGCATGTGCGGACGCTACAACATCCACGACGATCCCTTCATGCGGGCAATGCTGGCGCAGCTCCGCGTGCCCGAGCTGTTGCGCACCCAGTTGAATATCGCGCCCACCGAGCCCGTTCCGGTGGTTTTCGAGGAGGAGGGCGAGCGCCATATGCGGGCCATGCGCTGGTGGCTGGTACCCTCGTGGGTGCCGGAGATCAGCACGCGATTCTCGATGTTCAACGCCAAGGCCGAGACGCTTGCCTCCAGCAAGGCCTTTCGCGGCCCGCTGCGCCATCATCGCTGCATCCTGCCGGCCTCCTCGTTCATCGAGTGGACGCTTGCAGCGGGCGGCAGGCAACCCTGGCTGATCCGCCCCGTCGACAGCGCGATCGCCTTCGCGGGGTTGTTTGATGTGTGGGAGAAAGACGGCAACTGTCTCGAATCCTGCACGATCATTACTACCGCTGCTGCCCCGGGTATTGACCGGTTGCACACGCGCATGCCGCTCATGCTCCGTCCGGAGGAGTTCGACGCCTGGCTCGATGTGAGCGAGGGCCGCGGCCCGCCGCCGGATATGCTGCGACCGCGCTTGCCGGCTCACTTCGAGCTTGCGTCGCTATCTCCTGAGGTGAACAATCCCCGCCACAAGAACGCGTCCTCGCAGGAGCCCCTGGGGCCTGCGGAACGCATAACACTGGAGCATTGACATCATGCAGACGCCGCCTGACCTCGCCTCGCTCGGATTGCCGCCCGCCGATCAGGTGGGCTTCGTGGTGCGCAACCTCGAGCAGTCCATGCAGCTCTACGGCCCGATGTTCGGCCCGTGGTCGACGATGGACGGTTCGGTGGATGAGGTCGACTACCGGGGGCGCAAGGAAGACGCGCAACTGCGGATCGCCTTCGGACGCAGCGGTCCGCTGGAGATCGAGTTGATCGAATGGGTAAGCGGCGAGAGCCCGCATGCCGAATTCATCAGGGCCGGACGTGAGGGCATGCACCACATCCGCTTCCGCGTCGACGATACCGACGCGTGGATCGAGAAGATGAAAACCGTAGGCTTTACGCCGGTCTGGTACAAGAAGTGGTGCGCCGACACCACCTTCGTGTACATGGAGCGCGCCGGGGATCCGTTGTGGATCGAGTTCCTGCAGATGCCACCTGGCGGTCCCGGCACCGCCTCGTGAGGATGCCGATCGTTCCCGAGCCGCCGCCCCGCGTTGCCCGGGGCGGTAATGCCCTCAGCCGCTGGTTCGGTCTCAGCATGCTCCGGTTGCTCGGCTGGCGCGTGATCGGCAGCTTGCCCGACCGCGAGAAACTCCTCGTCATCGCCGCGCCGCATACCTCGAACTGGGACTGGGTGATTGCGCTGCTGTCGCTCTGGGCCATGGGGCTCAGGATGAACTACCTGATCAAGGAGACGGCGTGCTGGTGGCCCGCTGGCGTGTTCATCCGCGCCACCGGAGGCATGCCGGTCAACCGCGCTGAGCCCGCCGGCATTGCCGACAGCGTCGCGCAGCGCCTCCTCGCCGCTGACCGCATCATCATGGTGATCACGCCCGAGGGCACCCGCTCGCGGGTCGACAAGTGGAAGACGGGTTTCCTGCGCATCGCCCAGATCGCGCAGATGCCGGTCGTGCAGGTGTCCTGGGACTACCCGACGCGCACCGTGCAGCTCGGGCCGGAGGCGAAGCTCACCGGCGACACGGAGGTGGATATTGCCGCCATTCGCGCACATTTTCGCCAGTTCAGCGGCCGCAATCCCGAGAACCAGTCCCCCTGAGAGGCATGCCTGCATGACCGGCCTTCGCCTGCCTGCGGAATCCTGACATGAGGTCGCGACTGCTGGTGCTTGCGCTGGTGCTCCTGTTGCCGGCTTGCAGCTGGATGTCCGGAGACGAGGAGCCGGCGCCGCAGCATCCGCGCCCGCAGCCGGGCTATGTCGATCTCGCTGATCCTGCGGCAGTCCGCAGTGCGCTGTTGGCACAGCACTCCGCGTGGCGAGGCGTTCCCTACCGCATGGGCGGTAGTGACCGTCGCGGGCTCGACTGTTCGGCTTTTGCGCAGCTCACTTACAGGCAGCGTTTCGGCATCGCCATCCCCCGCGAGACCTCCTCGCAGCGCGAGTCAGGCCGCGCACTTCCCGCGGCGGAAGCCGTGCCCGGAGACCTGCTTTTTTTCAAGACAGGGCTGCGTGACCGGCATGTCGGGATCTATGTTGGCGCGCGGCAGTTCCTGCACGTGTCCACCCGCGCGGGAGTGATGATTTCGAGCCTTGCTGAGGATTACTGGGCGCGGCGGCTGGTTACCGCCGTGCGCATCGGGCCGCTCTGAGGCGCAGCTCAGCGCGCCTGTGTCCCCCCTGCTGCGATCCGACGGCGCGGGCGCAGCGCCATCGTGGGCGCCAGGGTGAGCAGGAAGGCGAGCGCCAGGATCACGAAGCTGTCACGGAACGCGGCCTGCAGGGCCTCCGTCTGGACTATCCCCTGCAGGAAGGCAATGGCCGAGTTCCACTCATCGGTGCCCACGTGCCCGATCACATGCCCCAGACCGCGGAGCATCCCGAGCGTTTCCATGGTGTCGCTGTTGCCCCAGGTCTGGGTGGAAGACAGGTAGTCGGTGTGCACGCTGACGCGGCGCTCGAGCGTCACTGACATCAGGTTCACGCCGAAGGCCCCGCCCATCTGGCGCATGAAGTTGAACGAGCCCGATGCCTGCGTGAGCCGCTCCGGCGGCACGCTGGAGAGCGCACCCATCTGCAGCGCCGGCATCACCAGCCCGATGCCGGTGCGGCTCAGCACGATCCACCACGCCAACTGCCAGAAGCCCGTGTCGGCATCGGCGTGGCGCATCAGCCAGAAGGCGAGCACGAAGAACAGTATCCCGATGCTGATCAGCACCCGTGCATCCACGCGATCAGCCAGGCGGCCCGCGAAAGGAAAAATCGCCACCATTACGAGCCCTGCCGGAATCATCATCGAGCCTGAGTCCGTGGGCGTCAGGTGCTGCACCAGCTGCAGGAACAGCGGTAGCAGGTAGGTCGACGCATAAAGGCCCGCACTGAACACGCAGCCGTTGATCGACATGATCAGAAAGTTGCGGTCGCCGAACAGTGACAGATCGAGCAGCGGCTGCGCGCGTCCGTGTTGCGAGCGCACGAATGCGAGCCCCGATACAAGCGCTACGGCGAAACAGCTGATGATGGTGTTGGAGTCCCAGCCGTTGCGCTCGCCGCGAGTGAGCCCGACCAGCACCGTCGTGATGGACACGCAGAGAAGGCCCATCCCGGCCCAGTGGAAGGCCTCCGGCCGCGCCTCCTGCCGCCCGGGCAGGAACACGAGTGTTCCGAGCAGCGTGAGCGCGGAAAACGGCAGCCCGAGGAAGAACACGTAGCGCCAGTTGAAGTTGTCGGTGAGGATTCCGCCCACCGCGGGTCCGATGGCGGGAGCGAGGATCACGCCTACCGCGCTGATGCCCATGGCGAGGCCCTGCCGGCCGGGCGGGAACACCTGGAAGATGATCGTCATCGACAGCGGCGTGAGCAGTCCCGCGGTAATGCCCTGCATGATGCGCGAGGCGATCATCACCTCGAGATTGGTAGCGAATCCGCCCACCAGTGAGCCGACCACGAAGAGCAGTATGGCCACCAGCACGGTGCCCTTCAGTCCCGCGCGCCGCACCATCCACGCGCTTGCCAGCATGGAGACGGTGGAGGAGGCGAGGTTTGCCGTCGAGAGCCACTGGGCATCGTCCTGCCCGATGCCGAAGGCGCCCATGATGTCGGGGATGGCCACGTTGATGATCGTGCCCGAGAGCACGGCGGCAATGTTGCCCGTGACGATGGTGAACATCGCGAGCCACCGGTAGCGCAGCCCGTGGCGGCGGAACAGTTCCGCGAAGGCCGGGTTCGGCGTCAGCGCCGCGATATAGGCTTCGAGCTCAGCGGATCTCAATCGCGACCTCGACCATCATCCCGGGGCGCAGCAGTTCGTCGGCCTGCGAGATCGAGATGCGCACTGGCAGGCGCTGCGTGACCTTGGTGAAGTTGCCGCTGGCATTTCCCTGTGGCAAGAGCGAGAACTGGCTGGTCGCGGCATTGCCGACCAATTTCACCTCGCCGTTGAACTTGCGGCCGGGATAGGCATCGACGTGGATCGCGACGGGATTTCCCGGTTGCAGGTGGCGTATCTCGGTTTCCTTGATGTTGGCGTCGATCCAGATGTGGGCCGGGTCGTGCATCAGCAACAGGCGCTGGCCGGGCACCACGTACTCGCCGGCGTGCACGAATGTCTGGTCCACCACGCCGCCGGCGGTAGCCGTGACACGCAGTTCTCCGATGGCCACTTTCTGCCGGGCGATCGAGGCGCTGATGCGCTCGCCTTCGTGCTCGAGCCCGCGCTCCTCGCTGGCCAGCACTTGCATCTGGCTCTGCGAGGCCTCGGCTTCGGCGACCAGCGCGCGAGCGCTTTCGGCTTCGGCCATGGCGCGCTGAAGCATCTGCTCGGACTGCTGCCAGGCGTTGCGTGCATTCTCCCATTGCTGCTGCGAGATGATCTGCCGCGCGATCAGTGACTGCGCGCGCTCCCATTCGCCTTTTTTCAATTCGAGATCGGATGCGGCGGAGGCGCGTGAAGCCACTGCGGCATCGTACTGGGAGCGCGTGGCGCGCAGCTTGCCCCCGGTCTCGCGGTCGACCATGTCGATCTGCGTGGCGATCCGTTCGCGCTGGGATTGCAGCGACTGCAGCGTCGCCTCGAGCTCCTCCAGCGTGAGCCGCGCGGCGCGGTCATCGATTTGTGCGATCAGGGCGCCTGGCTCGAGACGACGCCCCTGGCCAACGGCGAATGTGTTCACCTGTCCCGCCGCGCGCGTGCTCACCTCGATCATGCGCGTGGCAACACGCGCGTCCTCGGAGTAGACGTGTGTCGAGCGCTGGTAGATCCACCAGCTGAAAGCGGCAAGGGCGGTGATGGTGAGTGCCGCGAGCATCAGGTTGCGCGGCGTGCCGGCAAGGCGCCGCGTTGGCTGGCCCGTCATTGCGGGGGGCATGGAATTGCTCATGAGCGTGCTCCGGCGCGCCGCGCCTCTGCGGTGTGAACGCCTTCCTCGAGGAGACGCTGTCTGATCCAGCCAAGGCGCTTGACCAGAATGCGGTGGCGCTCGCGCCCGAGCGAGCGATCGAGATCGCCGTGCAAGCGATCAAAGCGCTCGCGCGTGGAGGCAAGCATCGAGCGCCCGCGGCGACTGATATGCAGACGGTTGGCCCGGCGATCGGCGGCGTCGACGCGGCGCTCCACCCAGGCTCCGCGCTCGAGTGCATCGACCAGCTTTCCGGTGGCGGCGGCACCCACCTCGGTTGCCTCGGCGAGGTCGCTCTGGCGCAGCCCCTCGCGCTGCTCGATGGTGTTCAGTGCGAGCCATTGCTGCCGCGTGAAGCCCATTTCGCCGAGGCGCACGTCGAAGCGCCTCATCAGCAGACGGGAGCACTCGAAGAGCACGCTGAGGTAGGTATCCTGGCGGCCTGTGTCGGCGTCCTTGGCGATGTGGTCTGCCGTGCGCAGCATTGTGCGAACGGCCTGCAGGGCATCGAGCAGTTCGGCCACTTCGGACTCGTCGAAGCCGCGCAGATAATTGCTCTCGACCAGGCGGAAGCGCTCCTCCATGGCCTTCAGGGTAGGCGTCGACTGCTCGCGCAGATAGACCCGGCGGGCGCGCCGGTCGGTGGGGTCTTTCTCGCGCCGGATCCAGCCGGCCTGATCGAGCCATTCAAGGGCGAGCCCCAGCGGGGCTTTCTCGATGTCCAGCCTCTCCGCGAGTTCCGACTGCGTAATCCCGGGGTGGCGCGAGAGCGTCCCCAGCACCCGCCATTTGGCCTGCGTGAGTCCGAGGTCGCGGATGGAGACATCGAAGCGCCGGCGGATGAGCCGGGCGGTGTCGTGCACCAGCAGGGCCCAGTTCTGCTCGAAATCGTTGGCAGCCATAGACTTGCGCGCATTGATAACCAGGAGAGACTATATCAACCGGTTATGTTAATCGCGAGTTACAGTCTGCTCAGGTCTGGGTCTGGGGCGGGCGGGTCTGGCCTGGCGTTGTCCGGGCTGGTGGCTCAGCGGCGCGAATCCCAGTAGGTCCCGGCCATCATCGCCTCTAGCGAGGCCCGGTGCATGACCAGATCGTCGGGGTCTGCCGGCATTGTCGCCTCGCCAAAGAGGATTCCCCGTCGGGCGGTGCGCGACATCAGGATCCCGTGCCGCAAGGCCGCGTAAAAGGCATAGATCTCGAGGTTGCGGGGGCGGTGCCCGCTCGCGCTGGCATACGTTGCTGCGGCGCTGTCCAGGCCCATCATTCCCGGGATGCCGGGCAAACCCACGAGCGGTGTGAAGTCCTGGAAAAAATGATGCAGGTAGATCATCCACCCGAGATCCATCTCGCGCGGGCCGGTTGCCGCCATCTCCCAGTCGAGTATGGCGCTCGGCCTGAAGTCGGTGAACAGCATGTTCCCGATGCGGGCGTCGCCCCAGCTCAGCACTTCGTCGTGCTCGTTGTCGGGCCAGTGTGCCTCGAGCCACTCGAAACCGCGCTCTATGACCGGCAGTCTGATGCCGTCGGAGCAGACCCAGGCGTAGAACTCGCGCTGCGCCTCCACATGCCGCCGCAGCGCTGAGCCCTCGCCCTGTGATGCGCGCAGATACGCAATGTCATCCTCCGTGAGCGCGACGCGGTGGAGATCGGCGATGACGCCGATCGCGCGTGATTGCAGCTGTGCCTGCAGTTCGGGGTCGGCGCGCAGCAACCACGAGTCGAAGACATACGGCGGCACGTCCGGTGGCGCCTCGCCATCCATGCGCTCCATCACGATGAATGGCGCGCCGAGGTGTGCGGCGTCTGCTTCGTACCACAGCACGCGTGGCACCGGCAGTTCGGTGCGCTCGCGCGCGATACGCATGACGCGCGACTGCTTTTCGAGGTCATAGACCGGAAAGATGGGCACCGCATCTGCCGCCGGCGGAAGACGCGCCACGCAACGGTGGCGGCCCTCGATACCCTCATCGGCCCAGATTGCCGTGAAGAGCAGCGTTTCGCTCGACATACCGTTCGCCGTGGGGGCGGAGAAGTCCGTGATCCGCGCGCCGGCGTACTGGCTTTCAAGCCAGGCTTCGAGGCCTGCGCGCAGTTCCGTGCGATCGCGCGTCGAGGTGCGCGGGCTGGGTGATGCGGGGTCGATGTCCATGGTGCGGAAATCCTCCGGTGGCGAAGGCAGCTTCAATCGGGCCAAGCATAGCGCCGGGCAGCTGCACAGCGGGCATTCCGGACACTTCGTAATGAGGCTCGCAGTGCGGTGACACGGGCACATGTAATATCGTCGCTCGAGTGCGTCGCACGCCTGCACTATCGGGGATACCCGCCATGAGATACCGGTTCTTGCTGCTGCTCGCCATGCTGCTGTCCGTGGTGGCGCGCGCCGAGACTGCCGCGGCGGGCGGGAAGGCACTCTTCGCCGCGTGTGTCGCCTGTCACGGCGCCGCGGCCACCGGCAATGCAGCGCTGCAGGCACCGGCGCTTGCCGGCCAGGACGCCGCCTATCTGGAGCGTCAGCTGCGTAATTTTCGCGCGGGTGTACGCGGCGGCGATGGCGCCGAGGTATCCGCCGTGCAGATGCGTGGCATGGCAACGGCCATCGCGACAGACAGCGATGTGGCGGAGCTCGCGGCCTGGATGGCGTCCCTGCCGCGGCCTGCGCTCAGCGCAGCCGTGGCGGGCGATCTGCGCGAGGGCAACAATCTCTGGCAGGGAAAATGCGCGGCCTGCCATGGCGTGACGGGAGAAGGCTATCCGGCCTTGAACGCGCCGCGGCTCACGGGCCTCGACAGCGCTTACCTGCGGCGGCAATTTCTGGCGTTTCGCGAGGGGCGGCGTGGCGCGCATCCCGCGGACCGCTACGGGCGCCAGATGGCAATGATGGCGAAGACCATCGACACCGGTGCGGAACTCGACGCGGTATTGTCCTGGCTGCGCGCGCAGCCTCCGGGTGCACAATGAAACTTTGCGCGCTCCTGCTCGGTGTCGTGCTGGCGACGGCGTCTGGGGCCGCCGCCGCAGACCCGTCGATCAGGCTGCGCGAGTACTGTCCACCCAGCTTCGAGTTGCTGCCTGAGGGCGTCTGCGCGCTGCGCAATCGCTATCAGGTTTACGGTTCTCTGCAGGACGCCGGCGTCGGTGGAACTACTACCCACCTGCCGCCCCATCGCGAGGGCTTCACGCCGCAGCAGATGGATCTCGGGCGCTACCTTTTCTTCGATCCGCTGTTGTCCGCCGACCGGGGCAGCTCATGCGCCAGCTGCCACGATCCCGAACTCGGTTTCAGTGATGGCCGCGCGCGCGCCGTCGGGCCTGCGGGCGAAGATGTTGGCCGTGCCGCGCCCACGCTCTGGAACGTGACATTCCTCAAGCGCCTGCAGTGGGATGCGAGCGCGCGGAGCCTCGAAGAGCAGATGCAGGGATCACTTTTTTCCGCTGTCGAGATGGCCAACACGCCGGCGAAACTGGTCGCCGACCTGAACGCCAATGCACAGTACCGGCGGTTGTTCGCCGAGGCTTTTCCCGCAGAGACGGGTGTTGTCACGCTCGCGGCGATCTACCGGGCGATCGCGGCCTTCCAGTCTTCACTCATCTCGCTGAACAGCCGCTATGACCGCTATGCGCTTGGTTATCCGCAGGCACTCAGCGCGCACGAAATAGAGGGGCTGAACGTGTTCCGGTCCTTTGTGGCCCGGTGTGCCGAGTGTCACACGCCGCCCTTGTTCACCAACCAGCAGATCGCCGTGATCGGCAGCCCCGAGCCCGCAGGGCGCGCTCTGGACGTAGGCGCTGAGAAAACGTTCAATGCGCCGAAGTTGAAGGGTGGGTTCAAGGTCCCGACGCTGCGCAACATCGCGCTCACTGCGCCGTACATGCATTCCGGCCGCTTCGCGACGCTGCGTGAGGCCGTGGCCTTCTACACGGGCGGGCGCGGACATGCCGTGCCGCCGGGGGTCGAGATGTACCTGCACTGGCACATCTGGGAGCCGCGGCTTTCGGATCAGGAGCTCGACCGGCTGGTCGACTTCCTGCAGACCCTGACCGACGAAAGTTTCATGCCGCAGGTGCCGGAGCGGCTCCCCTCGGGTCTGCCACCCTTCGGCAGGCGCGCAATATCCGGGGGCGCGGTGGCCGGCCCGGTGCAAACAACAAAAGGAAGTCGCACATGATCAGGACCTTGCTTGTCGGACTGCTGCTGGCGGCAGTGGGATTTGCAGCTGGACGCCATGCTGGGCGTGATGCCGCCGCCGCCGTGGTGGTCCCGCGGCCAGCGGCCGCCCACGCAGCAACCGCTCCCGGCGGCACTGCGGCGCAGCCCATACGCTCGGTCGCGGGCCCGGCCGGTCCGCATGTGGTGACGGTCGAGGAGGGCGACTCCATACAGGCGGCCGTGGGCGCCGCCCAGCCCGGCACCACCATCCGCATCATGCCCGGCACATACCGGGAAAGCGTTTATATCGACAAGGACAACATCCGTCTGGTCGGCGTGATCGAGGCGGGCAAGCGCCCGGTGTTAGACGGCGGCGGCACCTTGAACGACGCCATTCTCTACTCGGGCAACAACGTGGTGGTCGAGAACCTGGAGCTGCGCGCCTACAAGGGCAACGGCATCATGGGACAGGCGGGCAACAATTTCGAAATCCGCAACAACGTCGTGGTTGATACCGGTGTTTACGGCATCTTCCCGCAGCTCGGACAGAACGGCATCGTCGAGTACAACGTGGTCTCCGGCATTGCCGATGCGGCGATCTATGTGGGCATGAGCGACAACATTCACGTCGCCCACAACGAGGTTTTTGACAGTGTTGCGGGCATCGAGATCGAGAACAGCCGCCACGCCATCGTCGAGAACAACTACGTCCACGACAATGCCGGCGGGCTGCTGGCGTTCATCACGCCGGGACTGCCGATCAAAACCACCTTCGACGTGGTTTTCCGCCACAACTTCGTGGTGCGCAACAACCATGTGAATTTCGCCGCACCTGGTTCGACAGTTGCCGGGATCCCCTCGGGCACCGGCATCCTCGTCATGGCCGCCGATGACGTGGTGATCGAGGGCAACATCATCAGCGACAACAAGGCGATCGGTGTGCTGATTGTCGACCACGCGCACGCCGCCAACATCACGGCTGATCCCGAGTCCGACCCCAACTCGGATCGCGTGGCCATCCTCGACAACGTGATGCTCCACAACGGCTACGACACCATCCCCGAAGTGAAGGCGCTGCTGCTTAGCGAGCTCAAGGGTGGCGATGTCGACATCGCGCGGGCGGGGCCGAGCCCGGGGAGCTGCATCCGGGAGCGCGAGCGCTACGTGACGGCGGGTGTCGGCGATTTTGCGGAGTGTGGGTTCAGCGATACCGCAGACCGTATCACCTACCTGTTGCCGC
The DNA here is from genome assembly GCA_903938575.1 of uncultured Gammaproteobacteria bacterium. Classification (GTDB taxonomy): domain Bacteria; phylum Pseudomonadota; class Gammaproteobacteria; order Pseudomonadales; family UBA5518; genus UBA5518. The sequence continues at coordinate 55,632 of CAJADV010000085.1, read as the reverse complement.
CCGTGCCGCCGCGCACCATCGAGCTCGCCGAGCGAGGCAAGGTGGCGTATCTGGGAGTCTGCTCGGGATGCCATCTCTACAACGGCCGCCTGATCGGGCCGCCGGTGCAGGCCATTCAGGCGCTGTATCTCGATGACCCCCAAGGGCTCGCCGATTACATCGCCAAGCCGGTCAGGAAGCGCCCCGATTTCCCCGAGATGCCGCCTCAGGACTACCTCGATCCGCAGACGCGTCTCGAGGTGGCCAAGTACATGCTGGCGCTGACGCGCTGATCTCCGGGGCTACCGTTTCCGGGGTTTCAGCCCGATACGGGCCGGGGCTGGCCGTAGGTGCCGAAGCGTTCGATCACGGCGCGCATGCGCGCGTCATCGAGTAGCAGCGGTTCGCCCACCGACAGCGCAGTGACGTACTGCGCGGCGAGTTCCTCGACCTCCGTTGCAAGGGCGAGTGCCGCGTCCAGCGAACCCCCCAGTGCAATCTGCCCGTGGTTGCCGAGCAGGCAGGCCCGGCGATCTTCCAGCGCGGTTAGCGCCAGCGCGGCGAGTTCAGCCGAGCCGAACATGGCATAGGGCGAGCAGCGGATGGAATCGCCGCCGGCCACCGCGACCATGTAGTGGAACGCCGGGATTCCCCTGCCGCAGCAGGCGAGCGCCGTCGCGTGGCGCGAATGGCAATGCACGATGGCGCCTGCATCCGGGCGTGCCGCGTAGATGGCTGCATGCATGCGCCACTCGCTCGAGGGCTCCAGCGATCCCTCCAGCACGCTGCCATCGAGGCGCATGGCGACGCCGCTGTCTGCGTGCAGCAGGGCCGGCTCCACACCGCTCGGCGTGATGCACATGCCAGTGCCCGTTCGCACCGATACATTGCCAGAGGTGCCCGCCGAGAGACCGGCGGCAGCGATGCGCCGCATGCAGTCAGCAAGTCCCATCGGCGAGTCCTCGCGGCGAGGTGTTCTGCTCATGTCCGTGCCCGCTTACCGTGATCCCGGGGCGATGCTACCATCGCGACAAACATCGGCGGCTTCCTCAGGGCTGTCGGACAAAACAATGATCAGCGCGTCGGAGTCTCCATGAAGCCCTTGCATACCGGCCTTGGCCGCAATGTCCTGATGATCAGCGCCCCGCTACTGCTTTCCGCCGCTGCCCTGGCAGTCGAGAAGGTGCCCGCGCCGGCGGCGGGGTTGGAAGAAATCATCGTCACCGCCCAGAAGCGCAGCGAAGCGCTGCAGGACGTGCCGATCTCGATCATGGCCTATGGCGAGGAAACCCTCGACAACTTCATCGCCAACAGCATCGGCGATATCGACGAGTTCACGCCCAATCTCGAGGTCGACGACGGCCAGGTCACCCAGCCGGGTTATCGCATCCGCGGCATCGGCACCGGCGACTTCGGCGTTGGCCTGGAGCCTGCGGTCGGTGTCTATATCGATGGTGTTTACGTCGGTCGCTCCGGCGCCTCGCGCGTGGCCTTCAACGATGTCGAGCGGGTGGAGGTGCTGAACGGCCCCCAGGGCACGCTGTTCGGGCGCAACGCGGCTGCAGGCGCGATCCAGGTCATCACTCACAAACCGGTGGCGGAGGAAGAAGGCTGGGTCAAGGCCACCATCGGCAATTACAACAAGCTGCAGCTCGAGGGCGTGTACAACCTGCCGCTTGCGAGCAACCTTTTCCTGCGGATGGGCGCCGTCAGCAACGAGCGTGACGGGTGGATCGAAGACACCGGCACTGGGCCTGATCGCGCCGACGAGAAAAACTGGTCGGTCAACGCCGCGCTGCGCTGGCTGCCGCGCGAGGATCTGGACGTGATCTTCCGCGTGGAGTACGACGACATCGACCAGACCTCCGCCCCCGATTCAAGCGCCTCGCTGGGGCCGCGCCACAAGGGCCCGAACTACCGCAAGATGCAGAGCGACGGGGTGCCCGACGAGAGTCGCGAGCTCTTCGGCACCTCCGCGCATCTCCAGTGGGATCTCGGCGAAACGCAGTTCACCTCCATCACCGCCTACCGCAGCTTCAACTCCTACAACCGCCGCGACAAGGATGGTTCGGCCGAGAAGCGCTACTACTTCGATGACCTGAACGACGAAGACAACGAAATGCTCAGCCAGGAGGTGCGCTTCGAGTCCACCGGCGACTCGGCGTGGCAGTGGACCGTAGGAGGCAGCTATTTCTGGGAGAGCGCCAAGCAGGAGGGCGGCGTGTTCATCGGCCCGCAGACCGCGGACCAGCTGATCTGGGATCTGCAGATCGCACCGCTGCTTGGCATTCCCTACGATGAAGGCGTGCTCGGCGGGCTCACCGTGCCGCAGTTCATTGCCGATATCGGCGGCCTCGATTCAACCGTCCTGTACCCCGGTGCGGGCCTCGATTTCTTCAAGAACAGCGTGCTTTCGCCTTTCCGCGGGCTTGCTCCGAACAGCCTCTCGGGGCGTGAGTTGGTGCAACAGGTCGACTACTGGCTCGACTCCTTCAAGATCGACGGCGAGTATCGTTCCTATGCAGCGTTCGGCGAGCTCTCCTACGACATTTCCGAAATGTTCACCCTTACGGGTGGCCTGCGTTACACCAATGACCATAAGGAGTTCGGGCGCTTTATCCAGTTCAACCCCTACGGCGTGCCGATCGCTTTCCAGGAAGAGACGCGGGTCGATGCCAACGGCAAATACGATCCGGTGAACGGCTCGCTCGGCTGGTACCGGCAGGACCACTCCTGGGACGAGGTGACCAGTCGCGTGGTACTCGACATGCACCTCACCGAGGACATCCTGCTTTACGCGAGCTGGTCGAACGGCTACAAATCGGGCGGTTACAACAGCGCGGGGCCCACTATCGACGAGGGCCCGCTCGATTCCGAGACTGTCGAGAACCATGAGGCGGGGATCAAGTCGACGTTCTTCGACAACCGCCTGCGCATCAACGGCGCCATCTTTGAATACACCTACGATAACCTGCAGCGGCAGGTGTTCATTCCCGGGGAATGCCGCCCGGGCGGGCTCGGCGCCTATGAGTTCGGCTCGGACGACGTGAAGGGTTCGGGCTACGAGCTGGATGTCACCTGGATGATCGTCGAGGGTCTCACCGTAGGGGCCAACTCCGGCAAGATCGACGCCGAGTACACGCGCAGCATCAACAAGGAAGTGGTGAACGGGGTGTGCATCGATCGCGATCGCAAGGGCGCGGCCTTTGCGAACTCGCCCACCAACTACAACCTGTTCGCCAACCTCGATCTGCCGGTGAGTAGCGGGCTGCTGACGCTCAGCGTGAATTACAGCTTCGGCAAGGGCAGCGCCAGCCTGGCATGCAAGTACGCATCCCCCGAGGGCTATCTCTATGACCTCTCGGAAGATGCCAACGGCGTCTTGCAGGTCACCCGGCAGTCGGCCGACGGGCCGCCGCTCACCGAGGCTCCCTTTGCGAGCTGCCCCAGCTATGCCGATGACGAGTACATGACCGCCCGCGCGGCCTTTGCCTCCGCGGATGGCAAGTGGGAGGCTGCGGTGTACGCCCAGAACCTGATGCGTCCGAAGTCCTCGGGAGGCCCCGGCGGGCTGGGGGATTCACTGCGCACCGCTTATTGGGATGGCTCGCCCACCTACGGCACCCCGCCGTCGCCGGAGTTCTATGGCGTCGAATTGAAGTACGCGTTCTGAGGCAAGAAAACGCATGAGCGACACGTTTTCGGCCGTGGCCGCTGAGCCACCTGTCTCGGCGGCCGCACGGAGAATTGCACGCACCATCCTGAATGGATTCGAGTCCTATTTTGCCGAGTTCCAGAACATCACGTTGGGCGCCAAGCGGCGTTTCGAGACGGCGAACTGGCAGGCCGTGCAGGGCGCGAATATCGAGCGGCTGGATCTCTACAAGCACAAGGCCAATCGTGTCGCGCGAATGGCCGGTGAAGTGAGCAGCAAGGAACTCTCCGATCTCGAGCTCTGGGGCGAGGCGCGCACGGCGTACGCGCAGCTGGTCAGCAGCCATGCGAACTACGAGATCGCGGAGACATTTTTCAACTCGATTTTCTGCATGGTCCACGAGCACGAGCACATCCACGACCGCCACATCTTCGTGCTGCCCTCGCGCCCGCTAGACAGCAAGCCACTGCCCGAATACAGCATTTATGTCCGCTACGGCAATGCGCTGGGGCTGGAGGAGGTGCTGGGCCGGCTGTTCGATGACTTCGAGTTTGCGGCTTCCTGGGAAGATCGTGAGCGCGATATCGCCCGCGTGGCGCGCACCCTGCGCGAGGAGCTGCTGCCCCGCATCGGCGCGGCTGACGCACAACTGCGGATCGACGTGCTGGAGTCGGTGTTCTACCGCAACAAGGCGGCCTATATCGTGGGGCGGATCACCGCCGGCGACATGGTGATACCGCTCATCCTGCCCTGCCTGAACAACGAAGCCGGCGGCATCTATGTCGATACCGTGTTGTTCGATACGGACGATGCGAGCATCGTGTTTTCGTTCACGCGCACATACTTCATGGTGGATGCGCCGGTTCCCTCGCGCTACGTGCGTTTCCTGCTCTCGCTGATGCCGCAGAAGGGCGCGGCCGAACTCTACAACTCGCTGGGTTTCAACAAGCACGGCAAGACCGAGTTCTACCGCGACATCATCCGCCACATGAAGCAGAGTGATGATCTCTACGTGATCGCGCCCGGCATCAAGGGCATGGTGATGACAGTGTTCACGCTGCCGTCCTTCGGTGTGGTGTTCAAGGTCATCAAGGACCGCTTTGATCCGCCCAAGCAGGTCACTGAAGAAATCGTCCGCGAGAAATACCGGCTGGTCTCGCGCACCGATCGCGCCGGCCGTATGGCCGACACGCAGGAGTATTCAAATTTCATTTTCTACCGCAATCGCTTCAGCCAGGAGCTGATCGACGAGCTGCTGCGCGTAGCGCCCTCCAAGGTCTGGATGGACGAAAAATGGATCATCATCCGGCACGTCTACGTGGAGCGCCGGATGGAGCCGCTCAACCTGTATCTCGCCACGGCCGGCCCGGATGCGGTGCGTGATGCGATGGACGAGTACGGCAGCGCGATCAAGCAGATGGCCGCTGCCAATATTTTCCCCGGCGACATGCTGCTCAAGAATTTCGGGGTGACCCGGCACGGGCGTGTCGTGTTCTATGACTACGACGAGATCTGCCTCCTCACCGAATGCAACTTCCGGGCGATCCCGGAGCCCCGGAACGAAGAGGACCTGATGTCGGATCGCCCGTGGTACACGGTGGCCGATAACGACGTGTTTCCCGAGGAGTTCAGGTTGTTTTTCTCGGGCAACCCGGTTGCCCGAGCGGGCTTCGAAGCGCAGCACGCTGATCTCTACGGCTACCGTTACTGGCAGGGCTTGCAGCAACGCATCCGTGACGGGCACATCTTCGATACCTTTCCGTACCGCCGCAGCAAGCGCTTCGAGCCCTCACGCGGGCAGGACCCTGGAGCGCCCCGGCCGGCCTGAGGTCAGCCGGCTGCAGTTGCCTTGAGACGCCTCCGGTAAGCGTGCAGCAGCGGCTCCGTATAGCCATTGGGCTGTGCTCGCCCGAGCAGCACGAGGTCGCGCGCCGCCTGGAAGGGAATGCTGGATTCAACCTCGGGTGCCATCGGCCGGTAGGCGGGATCGCCGGCGTTCTGACCGTCCACCACCGCAGCCATCCTCGTGAGCGTCGCCATCACCTGTGACTCGGTGCAGATGCCGTGATGCAGCCAGTTGGCGATATGCTGGCTGGAGATCCTGAGTGTCGCGCGATCCTCCATCAGTCCGACGTCGTTGATATCCGGTACCTTCGAACAACCCACGCCCTGTTCAACCCAGCGCACCACGTATCCGAGGATGCCCTGCGCGTTGTTATCCAGTTCTTGCTGGATGGCGGCAGCGTCCAGGCTGCCCGGATCGCTGAGCAGTGGTATACGCAGTATCTCCCCGCGGTCGGCGCGCGCGCGGCTCGCGAGCTCCGCTTGGCGCGCAGGCACATCCACCTGGTGATAGTGAATCACGTGCAGCGTTGCGGCCGTGGGCGATGGCACCCAGGCGCAATTGGCGCCGGCGCGCGGGTGCGCGGCCTTGGTGCGGTACATCTCGGCCATCTCGTCTGGCTTGGCCCACATGCCCTTGCCAATCTGCGCCTTGCCGCGGAAGCCGGCGGCCAGTCCGTTGTCGACGTTCCAGTTCTCGTAGGCGAGGATCCAGGGCTGCGCCTTCATGGCCTCCTTGCGCACCATCGGCCCGGCGTCCATGCTGGTGTGGATCTCGTCGCCCGTGCGGTCGAGGAACCCGGTGTTGATGAAAATCACGCGCTCGCGCGCCACGCGGATGCATTCCTTGAGGTTCAGCGTGGTGCGGCGCTCCTCGTCCATGATCCCGATCTTCACGGTGTTGCGGGGAAGACCGAGCGCGTCCTCGATGGCGCCGAAGAGATCGCAGGACAGCTGCACCTCGGCGGGTCCGTGCATCTTGGGTTTGACGATGTAGACGCTGCCACACCGCGAGTTGCGCAGCCCCGCGGCGCGACGCAGGTCGTGTAGTGCACAGGCCACCGTGATCATGCCGTCGAGAATTCCCTCGGGGATCTCGGCGCCGGCGGGGTCCAGCACGGCGTCGGTGGTCATCAGGTGTCCGACGTTGCGCACCAGCATGAGGCTGCGCCCGGGGAGGCTCAGTGCGGCACCATCGGCGCCGGTGTAGTGGCGGTCGGGGTTCAGCGTGCGCGTGAGGCGGCGCCCGCCCTTGTCTACGTGCTCGCTCAGGTCGCCCTTCATCAGTCCGAGCCAGTGGCGGTACACCAGGGCCTTGTCCTCGGCGTCTACGGCAGCCACCGAGTCCTCGCAGTCCTGGATCACCGTGAGAGCGGACTCGAGGAGGATGTCCTTGATCCCGGCCGCGTCATCGCGCCCCACCGGACTCGCGCGGTCGATCTGGATTTCGATGTGCAGGCGGTGATGGTGCAGCAGCACCGCAGTGGGTGCGCCGGCCTCGCCACAGAAGCCCACGAAAGCGCCGGGGTCCTGCAGGCCGGTTATCGTGCCGGTACGGGTCTCCACGACCAGCGCGCCCTGCTGGATGGTCAGTGCACGGGCGTCGGCCCAGCGCTGCCCGGACAAGGGTATTGATGCGTCCAGGAAGTCGCGTGCGAAGGCGATCACACGTTCGCCGCGTACCGGGTTGTAGGGGCCGCTGCGGGTAGCGCCGTCGGTTTCGGGGATCACATCGGTGCCATAGAGCGCATCGTAGAGGCTGCCCCAGCGCGCGTTGGCAGCGTTCAGGGCGTAGCGGGCATTCATCACCGGTACCACCAGTTGGGGCCCGGCCGTTTGGGCGATCTCAGGATCGACATTGGCGGTGCTTATCGCGAAATCGCCGCCCTCGGGAAGCAGGTAGCCGATCTCCTGCAGAAAGTGTTTGTAAGCGGTGGCGTCATAGCCCGGGCCGGGATGGGCGCGGTGCCAGGTATCGATTGCTGCCTGAAGGGTGTCGCGGGTGGCGAGGAGGGCGCGTGTCCGCGGCGAGAACTCCGCGACTATTCGGGCGAGTCCGCCCCAGAACTGTTCGCTGCCGACGCCGCTGCCCGGGAGTACCTCCTGCTCCACCAGCGCGTGGATCTCAGGAGAAACCCGAAGCCCCTGGCAAAGCTGGTGATCGGTCATTGGCGTCGTCCTCGCTGATCCCGCGCGGCTGGTGGTGTGCCGGGCGAGCTTCGGATTCTAGCCAGCCCGGCAGAAGTAATTTGATAAATGATTCGTATCTTTGGCATTCAGTTAATGAATAAAGGGCTCAGGGCGGGCCGCTCGCCTCGATGTCGTGTGCCACATCAAGGATCAGCCGGCGCAGCCATTGATGCCCGGGGTTGCGCTGCAGCAGGGAACTCCAGGCCATCTTCAATTCGAAGGGGGGGATCTCGAAGGGCGGTGTCTTCACCACCACCGCGGCGCCGCTGCGCAGCGTGCCGGCAAGCCGGCTGGGCACGGTCACCACCAGGTGTTTTTGTTCTGCCAGCAGCACGGCAACCTGGTAATGGCGGGTGAACACCGTGATGTTGCGCTTGCGCCCCAGCCTCGCCAGCGCCTCGTCGACCCAGCCGAGGCTCTGCACCGCAGAGGGGTCCACACCCACGCCCACGCCCATGCCGGTCTTGCTTACCCACACGTGCGGCGCCCCGAGATAGGACTCGAGGTCGAAGCTTCGCGCGATGGGATTGTCACGGCTCATGAGGCAGCTGAAGTCGTCCTGCCAAACGGTCGCCTGGTGGAACGACTGCGGCATCGAGTCGAAGCGGTTGATCACCATGTCGACTTTGCCCTGCTCGACGTTCAGGTAGCTCACGTCCGAGGGGTTCAGGATATCCAGCACCACCTCGGGCGCCTCATCCCGCAGGCGCGCCAGCACGGCGGGGAACAGCGTGGATTCCGCATAGTCGCTCGCCATGATGCGGAAGACCCGCACCGACTCCCGCGCCGAAAAAGCTCGCCGGGGCTGCACTTCGCGCTCCACCGCCGCCAGCGCACCGCGCACCACAGGCTGGAGTTCCAGCGCACGCTCGGTGGGTGTCATGCCCTCCTTGGTACGCACCAGCAGGGGGTCGTCGAAGAGTTCACGCAGGCGCCGCAGTCCGTTGCTCATCGCAGGCTGTGTGATGCCCAGATAGCTCGCGGAGCGGGTGACGTTGCGCTCGCGCAGCAGCACATCGAGGTACACGAGCAGGTTGAGGTCGATTCGCTCTATATTCATGTAAAGAATGGTAAGGATAATGAGTATAAATTGGATAGATCATTCCACGGTCCCTAAGATCCGTCCATCGTTCGCGGGTCCCGGCAAAGCCGACCTCCGAATATTCGATCCAAAGACGCCGAGGACTTCGCCATGACTATCCACACCTCCACCCGTGCCGGCCAAATTGCCCTTCTCGAGAAGGACTGGGCGGAAAACCCGCGCTGGAAGGGCGTCAAGCGCGGGTATTCCGCCGCCGACGTCGTGCAGCTCCGGGGCTCGCTGCAGCCACAGAACACCCTGGCCGAGCTGGGGGCCCAGAAGCTGTGGAAGTACATCCACGAAGAGGACTACATCAACTGCCTCGGCGCCCTCACTGGCGGGCAGGCCGTGCAGCAGGTCAAGGCTGGCGTCAAGGCGATCTACCTCTCGGGCTGGCAAGTGGCCGCCGATAACAACTCCGCCCAGACCATGTACCCCGACCAGTCCCTCTACCCCGTCAATTCCGTCCCCGCCGTGGTGAGCCGCATCAACAATGCCTTCCGCCGGGCAGACCAGATCCAGTGGGCCAATAACGTCGGTCCCCACGATGCCAAATACGTCGATTACTTCGCCCCTATCGTGGCTGATGCAGAGGCGGGTTTCGGCGGCGTGCTGAACGCCTTTGAACTGATGAAGGCCATGATCGAGGCCGGCGCCGCAGGCGTGCACTTCGAGGACCAGCTCGCCTCGGTCAAGAAGTGCGGCCACATGGGCGGCAAGGTGCTGGTGCCCACGCAGGAAGCGGTGCAGAAGCTGATCGCCGCGCGGCTGGCAGCCGATGTCTGCGGCACGCCCACCATCGTGCTGGCGCGCACCGATGCCAACGCAGCCACATTGCTCACCAGCGACCACGACGACAACGACAAGCCCTTCGTTACGGGCTCGCGCACCGCCGAAGGTTTCTACAACGTGCGCGCTGGTATCGACCAGGCGATCAGCCGTGGTCTTGCCTACGCGCCCTACGCGGATCTCATCTGGTGCGAGACTGCGAAGCCCGATCTCGACGAAGCCCGCGTGTTTGCCGAGGCGATCCGGAAGCAGTACCCCGACCAGCTGCTCGCCTACAACTGCTCGCCGTCCTTCAACTGGAAGAAACACCTCGATGACGCGACCATCGCGAAGTTCCAGCGCGAGCTCGGTGCGATGGGATACAAGTATCAGTTCATCACGTTGGCCGGCATTCACAGCATGTGGTACAACATGTTCGAACTCGCCTACGGCTATGCCCGCAACGGCATGACCTCCTACGTCGAGCTGCAGGAAAAGGAATTCGCTGCCGCGAGCCGCGGTTACAGCTTCGTGAGCCACCAGCAGGAAGTGGGCACCGGTTACTTCGACCAGGTGACCACCTGCATCCAGGGCGGCGCCTCGTCGGTGACTGCACTCACCGGCTCCACCGAGGAAGAGCAGTTCACGGTGGTTTCCAGCCACTGAGCCTTTTGTGAGCGGCCCCGGCGGGTGTCGGGGCCGTGTTCACTCTTCTACCGCAGCGTGAGTGGCGACGGATCGCCTGATCGTCATGCACATGGTGGTGAGCCGACACTGAGCCACTACCCGATTGCGCAAGGAGGCGCAGCCGATGCACGCATACGGCACAAGCCGCCGGTGGACTCGCCTTCGCGCGCCACCATCGCGAGCAAACGAGTCTCTGCCGGTTGGTGGAGCAGTACTACCCATTCAGCATCGACGTCGAGACCTGCGTGCGCTGCGGCAAGGCTGTGCGGGTCGTAGGGAGCATCGAGGAACCGGCGCTGATCGAGCGAATCCTGGCGCATGTGCGGGGGAAGACCGAGAGCGATACCGCCTCGCTCGGTCCGCCGTCGACGGGGCCGCCGGTGAGTGCGTGCGTGGCGCACACGGACAGTGCGTGAATTGCATGCATCTAGGGAGCGGGGAGGCTGCGATCGGGGATCGACAGGGGGTGGTGCTGTGCCGAGGGGAGCGAGCGATAAAGTCCAATGGCTCGCGCCGCGCAAGCCCATGGTAGGCTCGAGGCCTTGCACACCAAGGACACCCAATGCTCCCCTGGACCGGCGTTCCGCCACGAGCATGGACCAGCGCCTTGCTGCTCATTGCAGGCGTTGGCGCGCTTGCGCTGGTGGTGTCGCTGATCTTCGGCAACACCGGGGTCAACATCGCCACCCTGACGCTGCTACAGGTCTCGGCCGTGCTGGCACTCGCCACTTTCAGTGGCAATTCGGGGATCGTGTCCTTCGGCCATTCCGCCTTCATGGGGATCGGGGCCTATGTCTTCGGCGTACTCGTGATGCCCAAGGCCATTCAGGCCTCCGCCCTGCCTGACCTGCCGGTGTGGTTGCTGGGCCACCAGATGTCGCTGGCAGCAGCACTTCTCCTTGTGGCAGCGGCGGGTCTCGTCGTCGGCATCCTCTCCGGTTTTCCGCTGGCCAGGCTTGCGACCGGCTCCGCGGCGATCGGCACGCTGGCCTTTCTGATCATCATCCACGTGACGTTGGTCGGTGCGCGTGACTTCACCCGCGGCAGCCAAACCTTTTACGGTGTCCCGCGCCTCACCACCGTGTACGTCGCCTTCCTCGCCGCGGGGGTATTCATCCTCATTGCCCGCATCCTGCGTGAAACGCCGCTGGGCCTCAGGCTGCGAGCGGCGCGCGAGAACGAGGTGGCGGCGGCGGCCTCGGGCGTCAATGTCCGCCTGTCGCGGCACCAGGGCTGGGCATTGAGCATCACCATGAGCGTGGTGATCGGTGCTCTCTATGGCAGCTTCCTCGGCGCCTTTTCGCCTAAGGACTTCTACTTTGACCTGATCTTCACGCTTATAGCCATGCTGATCGTCGGCGGCATGCTGACCGTGAGCGGTGCGGTCGCGGGCACGGTGCTGCTTGCTGGAGTGGTGCAGATCCTGCGCCAGGCAGAAACCGGCGTCGATCTCGGGTCGCTGCACATTCCCGGCATTTTCGGCCTGCCGCAACTCGGCATGGGGCTGGCACTCCTGCTGACCATCTGGCGCCGTCCGCTGGGTCTCATGGGGCTTCGCGAGATAGGTCCTGACTGGCCGCGGCGCAAGCTGGAGCCCATTCCGTCCGACGCCCTCCACACAGCGCCCGCCGGTGCCCCGCTTGAGATTGACTCCATCACCATGCGCTTCGGTGGCCTGGTGGCGCTCGACAACATCAGCTTCGTCGTGCCGCCTGGGCAGGTCACCGGGCTCATCGGGCCCAACGGCGCAGGCAAGACGACGCTCATCAACATCATCTGTGGCCAGACGAAGCCCACCGCGGGCCGCATCGTCATCGGCGGTACGGAAATGACGGGCGAGGCCCCGCACCGCGTGGCGGTGGCAGGGCTCGGACGTACCTTTCAGAACATCCGGCTCTTTGACCGTATGTCGGCGCTGGAAAATGTCACCGTCGCCGCCCTCTCCAAGGGCCACGATGCTGCGAATGCGCGCCGCGTCGCCCTCGCCGAGCTTGCCCGTCTGGGGCTCGCGCACCGCGCCGAGGACCTGGCGGGCTCCTTCGCCTATGGCGATCGGCGGCGCCTGGAGATCGCCCGTGCGCTGGCGCTCGAGCCAAAGTTCCTGTTGCTCGATGAGCCTGCCGCCGGCATGAACCCGGCGGAGACGGATGCGCTCATCCGCGTGCTCGAGTCGATCCGCGCCGACCACGAGATCGGTCTCCTTGTTGTGGAGCACGACATGCGGCTCATCATGCGGCTGTCCGACCGTATGGTGGTGCTGAACAAGGGCCAGAAGATTGCCGAGGGTACGCCGCAGGAGATCCGCGGCGACCCGAAGGTTATCGAGGCCTATATTGGAACCAAACGGGCAAAACACTGATAAAAACACAACAGGAGGAAACCACCATGACGAACTTCCGCTTCGCCATGCTGGCCAGTGCCGTGGGTCTCGCCGGCCTCACCACGGCAGCTGCCGCCGAGGACATCACGATCGGCCTCGCTACCGGCCAGACCGGCGCTCTCGCCTATTCAGACCAGCCCTCGCTTGCCGGCTTCAAGATGGCGGTCGAGGAACTCAATGCCACGGGCGGACTTGCCGGCAAGTACAAGATCGTTCTCGACATCAAAGACACACGCACCGACACGGCCGCCACTGTGCAGGCCGCACAGGAACTCGTTGCCGAGGGCGTGAAGGTGATGATCACCCCCTGCGACGCGGACCCTTCGATCGCCGCAGGCCAAATCAGCCAACCGGCACAAATCCCCACTCTCACCTTCTGCGGCACCACGCCGACCATCACCGAAGCCGTGGGCGACTACATGTTCGGCACCTATCCGGCTGACAACGCCCAGGCAGCGCTGCTCGCCGACTACGCCGCCAAGAAGGGCTACAAGAACATCTACATCCTGAAGTCGCCTGACAGTGCCTATACGCTGCGGCTGCCGGAGTATTTTGAAGAGGTATTCAAAAAGAAGGGCGGCACCATCGAGGGCGAAGGCACCTACACCATGGGCCAGCAGGACTTCGCCGCCGAGGTTACCAAGATCAAGGCGCTGAACCCGCAGCCTGACGCCATCATGACCGCTGCCTATGAGCCGGACTTCCCGGCTTTTCTGCAGCAGCTGCGCGGTGCTGGCGTGACGGCGCCGATCATCGGCTCTGACGGAATAGACAGCCCGACCATCACTGGGCTGGGTGCCATCGCCAATGGCATCGTGCACACCACGGCGGGTTCGCCCGTCGAAGGCTCGAAGCTCGCCGCCTTCTACGACAAGTTCAAGGAGAAGACGGGTGCAGCACCAGAGACGGTCTATGTCGCAACCGGCTATGAGATCCCCTACATCCTCGATGCGGCTGTGAGGGCGGCGGGTTCGGTGGACGGCCCGGCACTGCGCGACGCGCTGGCGAACCTCAAGGACGTCGAGGTGCTCACAGGAAAGGTGACCTATGCCGGTACCAACCGCATGCCGACCCGCGACATCACCATCGTCGAGATCAAGGATGGCAAGCGCAAGCCGATCCTGACCGGCATGCCGGATCCGGCCGACGTCCCGAAGCCCTGATGCTGGCCCGCACGCGAAGGACGCCCGATGCTTGAGGTCTCTGACCTGAAAGTGAAGTACGGGGAGGTGGCGGCCGTGAAGGGCGTCAGCCTCTCCGTGCCCGAGGGTTCCATCGTCGTGCTGCTTGGCGCCAATGGTGCGGGCAAGAGCTCGACCCTGAACGCGATTGTGGGCCTCGTGGCCTGTACGGGCGCCATCCGCTTCGAGGGCACCTCCCTCTCCGGCCAACCGGCGGAGGACATCGTGAAGCGCGGCATCGCGCTCACCCCCGAGGGCCGGCGCGTCTTTCCCTCGCTCTCGGTGGCTGACAACCTGCACCTTGGCGGTGCCGCGCACGCGTCCGGCGAGGAATTGAAGAAGCGCGTGGAGGCAGAACTTGACCGCTTCCCCATTCTGCGCGAGCGCTATCACCAGAAGGCGGGCCTGCTGTCGGGCGGCGAGCAGCAGATGCTGGCCATCGCCCGCTCGCTGATGGCGGGCCCGCGCCTTCTTCTCCTTGACGAGCCATCTCTGGGTCTCGCACCGCTCATCGTCGACAAGGTTTTTGACCTGATCCTCGACCTCAAGCGCCGTGGGCTCACCATACTTCTGGTTGAACAGAATGCTGAGCGCGCACTCGAGATTGCTGACCACGGCTATGTGCTGCAGACAGGGCAGGTCGTGCTCGAAGGCACGGGGGCGGAGCTCGCCCGCAGCGACCTCGTCAAACAGGCCTATCTGGCGGGGTAAAGTTATGGACGTCGTCCTGCAGCAAATCGTCAACGCCATCAGTCTCGGCGGAATCTATGCGCTGCTGGCACTGGGCCTTGCGGTGGTCTTCTCAATTGTTTCCCTCGTCAACTTCGCGCATGGCGAGCTGATGACCGTGGCAGGCTATGGCATGTTCTTCGCGGCCGCCGTGTCGCTGCCATTCCCTTTTGCGGTCTGTATCGCCGTGCTAGTCGCCGTCATCGCGGCGCTGCTGACCGAGCGCTTTGCATTCCGCCCCATGCGCAAAGCCGATGCGACCGGGCTTCTGCTCACCAGTTTCGCTGTCTCCGCCATCCTGCGCGTGATCTTCCAGAACGGCATTTCGGCGCGGCCCAAGCCCGTGCCACTGCCCTCGGGCTTTGCCGGCGTCATTGATATCGGCTTCCTGCACATCGGCATCGTGCCGCTCCTGTCGATCGTCATGACAGCGCTGTCGCTTGCAGCGCTCACCCTGTTCCTCAACCGCACCACGCTGGGCAAGGCGATGCGAGCCGCGGCAGAGGACTTCCAGGTGCTGCGGTTGATGGGCATCAAGGCCAACCGGGTGATCGCCGTGGCCTTCGCCGTTTCCGGCGCGCTTGCTGGCGTGGCGGCTGTATTGTGGATCGCGCAGCGCGGCTCGGTCGACCCGCTGATGGGCGTCGTTCCGGTGCTCAAGGCCTTCGTCGCCGCCGTCATCGGGGGCTTGGGCTCGCTCACCGGCGCCGTGGCGGGAGGCTTTGCGCTCGGCATGCTAGAGGTGCTGTTCCAGGCTTTTCTGCCCGATGCCGCGCTCCCTTTCCGCGATGCCTTCGTGCTGGGCTTCGTGATCCTCATCCTCATCTGGCGGCCGGATGGGCTGATCCCGGCGCCAGTCGCAAGGCGCAGCTGACGGTGGCCGAAAAGCGGCTCTCGGTGACTGCGCAGGGGAAGGTCATGTGCCTGCTGAAGATCCCGTACCGGGACGGGACGCATGTCGTTTTCGATTCACTGGACTTTATCGCCCGGCTGGCAGCACTGGTGCCGCGCCGAGGTTCGAGGAGCCAGTGCTGATCGAGCGGATCCTGGCGCAGGTGCGTGGGAAAGCCGAGAGCGATACCGCCTCGCTCGGTCCGCCGTCGACGGGGCCACCGGTGAGTGCATGAGCGGTGCGCATGGAAGGCGCGCAACCCGCTGCGGCAGGCTGGTCGGGGCTCAGGATGTCACGGCGAGATCCGTTCCCTCCGGCATCCAGAGGAGTTCCACCCGCACTCCGTCCGGATCCAGCACATAAACGATATCGCTCTGGAATCCGTCGGTGTTGGCGCGCGTGCGTGTCGCAGGCAGGCAGCGTCCGCCATGAGCTTCCGCGCGGGCGATCGCGGCATCGATGTCATCCACACGCAGCGCGAAGTGGGTGAGGCCGATACTGTTCATCGGCCGAGCCGCCGTGCGTTCCGCAACCGGCTGTTCGAAATGCCAGAGCTCGAGCCGCATGCCGCTCAGGCCGAGGTAGACCGAGCTGAGCGCCACCTCTCCCTCGAGCTGGATCAGTGGCGCCATGTCGGAGCCGATCCGGAAGCTCTCGTTGCGGGTGAAACCCAGCCCCTCGCAATAGAAGCGGAGCGACCGCTCCAGGTCGGAGACGCAGATGCAGAGATGGTAGAAGACCGGCTTGCGGGTGCTCATGCGGTGCTCCGGAGGTGAAGTGCACGGATGCGACGGCCGAAATGCTCGCCGATCATGAAGGCCGTGAGGTTGGTGTTGGCGCGCGGGCTCCGGGGCGTGATCGACATGTCCACCACGTGAAGCCCGTTTAAGCCCAGCACGCCCGCGTTGGCGCCCACCACCGCGCGCTCCGGCGCGTCCAGTGGACAGGTCGCTGCGGAGTGCGCAGACCCGTCGACGGTTGCGTCGATCCACGTGTCGAGAGCGTCGTCTGATGCCGCGAGGAAGGCCTCGCCCCGGCGGTCCACGATCTCGCCCCGGAGCATACCGGCCAGCGCGGGCGTCGCTGCGAGGCGCCGGAAGAATGCAGCGGCCTCACGCAGGCGGTGACGGTCCCGCGGGTCCGTCGCCAGGTTCATGTCTACCCGAGGGTCGATGCGCGGATCGCGCGATGCGAGGCATAGCGTGCCCATCGAGAACGTCTGGTTGATGCTGAAGCCGATGCCCGCCAGTGGTTCAGCACCGGGTGCCGGGCCGTTCACAACGGCCATCATGTCGCCGAACCCCGTTCCCGCAGTGCCAGACGACCAACGCGCGCAAAGGTTCGTGTGGCGCCCATTCCGTGCTACGGCATCCGCAGGGTCGACGCGGAAGCCGAAGAACACATGCGGGTGCTCCTGGTAACGACGTCCCACGGGAAGCTCAAGCCGGGGCCTGATGCCCAGCGCGTGTAGCTCTGCCGCAGGGCCCACGCCCGAGCGGAACAGGATCGCGGGCGATTGAATCGCCCCGGCGGAGAGCACCACGCGATCCGCTGCAATGGGCACTTCCGCTTGGCCGATTAGCGCGATTACACCGCAGGCGCGTCCGGACTCGATCACCACGCGATCGACCAGCGCGTTCCCAACGATCCGAAGGTTGGGCCGCGTGCGGATGGGCTCGAGGTAGGCCTCGTTAGCCGCGATGCGCCGTTCGTCGAGGGCGTTGTAGGGCAGGGCGCAGAGACCGATCACACCGGGCGCGTTGCAGTCCTCGATCACGGGCAGGCCGCAGGCGTGGAACGCTGAATGCACTGCACGGTCGAGCGCACTCCAGTCGGTGAACGCTGCGCGTGCGATGGGAATGGGGCCCGCATCGCCGTGGAAGGGCGCATTACCAAAGGCAAGATCGCGCTCGATGGCGCGGAAACCCGCAAGCGCCATCGCGGCGCTCCACTCCGGCGCGCCTGCTGCGGCCCACTCGTCGAATTCCTCCAGCGGGGGCCGTAGTGCAACTTGCCCGTTGATGGCAGAACTACCGCCTACACCGCGTCCCTGCCACAGCGGTTCTGGATCTCGTTCCGGCCTGCGTTTCGCGGCGAGCGACATCCACTGGAACTGGGGAAAACGATCACGGTCGACGATGCCGGTCCAATGACCGCGCTGCATTTCCGCCGGCGCTGCTGATGAGGAGTACTCCGGTCCAGCCTCGAGCAGCAGTACCCTGAGTCGAGGGTCGTCGGTGATGCGTGCGGCCACCACGGCGCCGGAGGAGCCGGCGCCGACCACGATCACATCCCACCGACCGTCGATCACTTCGCGTCGAGGAAGGGCGGCATCACGCCGGTTTCGTGTTTGTAGCTTTTGACCTTGGGGAAGGGAGGCAGCGGATCCGTTCCGGGATGCTTGTAGCCGTGCGTGGCGAGGTAATGCGCCTGGATGCTCTCGCGCGGCGGCAGCTCGGCCACGATCTCGTAGAGCCGGTGGAACTGGCTGTAGATGATCTTCCAGCGGCCTTCGTGCTTGACGTAACGGTCACGGTAAAAAGCAGTGCCGTAAAGGCGTATGCCACGGCGGTACTCGAAGAGATCGTCGTACAGGTACCAGGTGCCAATCGCCTCTTCGGGCCCGACGATGTCGATTTCCGGGTGATGCCCGTTGTGGTGCGAGATCATGTCTGCGTGCGCACCGGTGCGTACCATCTCGAGATACGGCTCACGTCCCTCGTAACGCATCGAATAGATGCCAGCTTCCACGCTCAACACTACATCGGGGTGCAGCACTTCGCGCATCCCGTCGATGTTGGCCGTGTCGAAGCAGCGCCAGTACTGGTGCTTGCAGCGGCGCACGTCTTCGATGGCGGTGAGGCGCGTGACTTCGGCGCGCAGTGCGGCGACTTCGTCGATGAGGGATTCGAGGTTCATGCAGGATTCTCGGTGTTATTGGTTGTGTGCTGAGCATAAGGCCCAAGCCCGCTTGAAGCCATATCGGTGAGCGTTTGCAGCGGCAGGCCCTGCGGGCGAGGTTTGTCGTTGGTGGCTGGACCTGCCGCCCATCGAGGACACGGACGTGATGACCCAGCTGCTCGGCCGTTGATGAGATCGCTGGATTAATCGCCAAGGACAACCCCAGCCGTGCCGCCAGCTTTGTGCTGGAGTTGAAGGACGCGGTGTCCAGGCTGCAACTTCACCCCGGTATGGGCAGGCCGGGTCGTCGGCACCCGTGAACTGGTCCTGCACAAAAATCACATCGCCATTTACCGTGTGCGTGGTGATGAGGTTGAAATCCTGAGGCTGCACCATGTCGCCCGAAAGGCTTGAGGCATGAGGTCTCCGGTGTTCACTCTTCTATCGCAGCGTAAGCAAGACTCTGGATCTGCGGCCTGATGGGGTAACTCCCGGAGGGCATCAGCTGCGTCATGAATATCCCGATCAGATCCTCCACCGGATCGACCCAGAAGTACGTCGAGGCCATGCCTCCCCACGAATACGTGCCCGCGCCTGCGGCGCTGAGCGACGCCACACCGTCAAGCATGATCGAGAAGCCGAGCCCGAAACCTGCGCCGCGGGTCTGCGTCTCGGTGAACAGCGAATCCCCCATGTGCTCGAGACTCTGGTTGCCCGGCAAGTGGTTGCGCAGCATCAACCTTAGCGTGGTGGGGGAGAGCAGCCGCACGCCGTTCAGCGCGCCGCCGTTCGCGAGCATCTGGCTGAAGCGCAGGTAATCATCGACGGTTGATAGCAGCCCTCCGCCGCCGGAGAGATAGCTCTGCGCGCCGCGGTAACTGCTGTCTTGCACGCCGTCCTGGCGGCGTGTGGCCCCGCCGGCGAAGGATTTTTCGTAACAGGTCGCGAGGCGCGGGAGCCGCTCATCGCTGATCGAGAACGCGGTGTCGCGCATGCCGAGCGGGGAGAGGATGCGCTTCTCCAGGAATCGGTCCAGAGCCATGCCGGACACCACCTCCACCAACCGCCCCACCACATCGGTCGCCACCGAATAGTTCCAGCGCTCACCGGGTGAAAAGAGTAGGGGCAATTCCGCGAGTGCCTCGACGAATTCCGCCAGCGTGCCGCCGCGCGCATTCCACTGGCCCAGTCCGCGCTTACGGTAGAGCGCATCCACCGGGTGCTGGTGCATGAATCCGTAGGTGAGGCCTGCGGTGTGCGTGAGGAGGTCGTGCACACGAACGGGTCGCGCGGGTTTGCGCGTGCGGTAGGTATCGGCGTCGCCGCCGTCGAAGACCTCGAGGTGCTCGAAGCAGGGGATGTAACGACTCACCTCGTGTTCGAGCCGAATCAGGCCCTCCTCGCAGAGCATCATCAGCGCCACCGAGGTGATGGGCTTGGTCATGGAGTAAATGCGGTAGATCGTGTCTGGCGTGATCGCCTCCTGCGTGTCCCAGTCTTTGACGCCCTGCTCGCTGCGGAACACCACTTCGTCTCGCCGTGCGAGCAGCAGCGCATATCCCGGAATGCGCCGCTTCTCCAGGTAACTCGCGAGGAAGGGCGTGATGCGCGCGAGGCGCTCGCTGCTCATGCCGCAGGCTTTCAATATGTGGATATCCCGTTTATCAGTGGTGGTGGGTTTCAAATCTTGGCTGCCCTGTTCGTTCATCCGCGCTTGCTTAGTGCGCAAGCCTCTCTGGCAACGCGCTCTCGTTCGAACCTTGCTTCTAACCATTCTCTATCCGAACAATAGAGCACACGATGCACACCATCGTAGTCAATCAACAACAGGCGAAATCGCCTCCTCGCGCAAGTTCGCGCTGCTTGCAAGCGTTGCCGCGCAGCTCAGGGCATGCGCCGGATGTGACCGACGATGAACCGACCGGTCCCCGACTAGCGTTGTTCGCGAGAGTGCCGGAGCGTCTGCAGTCGCGACAGCAATTCGGGCATATCCTCTCGGATGATGCTCCAAAGCGTGTCGTTGTCGATGCCCAGATACCCGTGGATGAGGCGATTGCATGTCGCAATGATCATCCCCTAGGGAGACGCTGAACTATTCATGATTTCCGCGAGCGCGAGGCAAGATCAGAGACCAAGTCGTCGGAATCGTGCGATTACCGCACCGGTATGCCAATTCCATGACTTCGCGCCTCGTTTTCAGCCCGTTTTCCGGGCTGTTTCGCCCGATTCCTCACGCTGCAGGCGCAGTAACCCCACAATGCGGCGACAGCTTTCTACGCGAGAGCACCAGATTCGCCAGACCAAACAGCGTGTAGAGCTGGGCGGTGTTCTTCTCGATCCCGCGATACCGCACCTTGCGATGGCGGAACAGGTTCTTGATCACATGGAACGGATGTTCGACGAGCGCGCGGGCAGAGGCCTTCGCACGCTCGACAGCTTCCAGTGCTTTGCGATACGCGCCGCCCTGCTTCGCCTTCGTGATCACACCTCGCTTGCGCGCGATGTACCAACCAAGGTCCTTGTCCGCAACCGCTTCACGCTTCTCGGCACCGGTGTATCCGGCATCCGCGAACACGCACTGCTCTTCACCGTGCAGCAGCTGGTCAACCTGCGTGACATCTGCCACGTTGCCGGCCGTGCCGACCACGCTGTGCACCAGCCCCGACTCGGCATCGACGCCGATATGCGCCTTCATCCCGAAGAACCACTGGTTGCCCTTCTTGGACTGGTGCATCTCCGGGTCGCGTTGTTTGTCTTTGTTCTTGGTGGAGGGCGCTGCCGCGATCAGCGTGGCATCCACGATCGTGCCATTGCGCAGGAGCAAGCCCTTGTCGGCGAGACGCCTATTGATCGCCTTGAAAAGCTCCTTGGTCAGCTTTGCGCCCTCGAGCAGACGACGGAACTTCAACAGCGTCGTCGCATCCGGAGCCGATTCGACAGCGAGATCAATGCCGACGAAACCACGAACCGACTGGCTGTCGTAAATCGCATCCTCGATGCCTTCGTCAGAGAGGCCAAGAACCTGCTGGGCGACATACATCCGCAGCATCCGCTCCAGGCCGATCGGCGGGCGACCGGCGCCGATACCCTTCGGATAGTGCGGTTCAATCACCGCAGCGACTGCAGACCACGGAACCGCCGCATCGAGCTCCGACAACACCCGCTCGCGCCGCGTGACCTTACGCTTTGCAGCGAACTCCGCGTCAGAAAAGCTGATCTGCTTCATCGAGGACCACGTCATGTATCGTGTCGCTCTATTATCGACTACCGCCATGCTGAAGCGCGCGGATCCGCTGAATAAATCAGTGTTTCCTTAGCGGGTTTTTACTGGAGTCAAAAATGTACTGATAGGCTTCGTAAATTCGGAGTCCGATTTTTTTCATAAAATTCCTTCACTTGGTTTGATTTTAATGCCCGCGGAAACACGTATGTCCGCTCGGCCTGATTGGACTGCTGCAGAACTGTTTCCGTTTGGCGCCATCCGCCAGCCGGGCAGTAGGCTCCGTTGCAAATCTCCACCGACATGCAGCCTCGTGAGATCAGGCTGCATAGGGCTCGGCAGGAGGTGGTGCTGCGCTGACCCCGATGCCATCGCGACGAGGTCCAAGAAGCAACTAGGGTGGTGTAAAAGGTGAGGTAGATCCCTCACTTACAACCCGTATAACTTATACACTCTTACTGCGGGCAGGTCTGCCATTTTTCATGGCATAGCTCAGTGATTTCAGCCTATCGTGAGCAGGCATCAGGAGACCCTCATGGAACGTTATTCAAGATCATCAATTGGCAGCGGCTTCATGTGCGCCGTGAGAACAGCCATCGCCATTACGCTGGGTATGGGCGCTAGCGGAAGCTTCGGAGAGCCAGCGCCTCAATCAGGAAAGACTGGTGCCATCACTACGCCCGGCATCGGCAAGGCGCAGGATGCGTACCGTTGGGACAAGCTGTTGACCGGAACGTATTGGTACGTTCCCACCGACGCACTGCCTGCACAGTTCCATGCAGGATCCACTGTTCAGCCTGTCGATCAGCAGACCATCTATTACATCGAACAATCCCATCGGGGCGTCTTTTCCGGATGGATGGTCACACAGTTCACGACTCAGCCCGCCGGCCTGGATTTGCCCATTAGCTGCCAGGACATGTTCGGGACCATCGCACCACGGGGTGAGATATCGCTAACGGTGGTAACCCCTGCTACCGGTGTCGCGGCACAGCCGTGGCCGGTTTCCTACATGTCACGCGTAAATGGCAAGTGGTTAACCATGGTGCTGGCCAGCACCATCGTCCAGGACGGCGCCGCGTTCATCACGCACGGCCCCACCTACATGACTCCGATTACGCCTGCCTCACCCTATTGGAATGATCTGCCTGGCTCCCCAGGGGCTGTACCTGAGTTTGTGAGCCTGTGTGGGCATTCGACAGGAAACGGCAGCAACTGAGTTTTTCATCCTGATCCTGGATGTAAAAAGCTCGGAGATCAGGGCGAGGTGGGCATGGAGAGCGCTCTCAAGGCGAAGCCCGAGGACATCCGGGATCAATACTAGAGGTAATTAGAGGAGCTCCAGAATGTCGTTAACCGAACAAGAAAGCTCCAGAATCATAGAAATGGCGTGGGAAGACCGTACGCCGTTTGAAGCGATTGAACAGCAATTTGGCTTGAATGAGTCGCAGGTGATCCTTCTGATGCGCAGTTCCCTGAAGCGTGGCAGCTTTGAATTGTGGCGTGAGCGCGTCAGCGGGCGTGCATCAAAACATCTGAAACTGCGAAATCCTGAAATCAGTCGCGGCTACTCCCCGACGCAGTACAAGCAGCGTTGAGTCCAAGGCGAGCGTTACACTCCTGCCGATTTGTCGAACCGGTGGTTTCGTCCACGCCGCCCACTGCACCAAATAAAAAAAGGGCCCCGCTGGGGGCCCTTTTTTATATGGTGGAGAGGGTGGGATTCGAACCCACGGTAGGCTTTCACCTACGCTTGATTTCGAGTCAAGTCGATTCAACCGCTCTCGCACCTCTCCGGAAAAGCCAGGTTGTCGCGAGCGGTCAGCGCGACAACCGGAACGCACATCAATCGAAGCTGAGGCCCAGTCTGCGACCCACCACTTCGTAGGACTCCACCACGTTGCCGAGGCTCTGGCGGAAGCGGTCCTTGTCGAGCTTTTCGCGGGTTTCGACGTCCCAGAGTCGGCAACCGTCTGGTGTGAACTCGTCACCGAGCAGCACTTGGCCATCACAGGTCCCGAACTCAAGTTTGTAGTCTACCAACAGCATCCCGTGGTCCAGAAACAGCTTTTTCAGGACATCGTTCACCTTGAAAGTGAGCTCCCGCGCTGTGTTCACATCCTCCAGCCGCGCCCACTTGAAAGCGGCGATGTGGTATTCGTTGATCATCGGGTCGCCGAGGGCGTCGTCCTTGTAAAACAGCTCGAAGGTCGGCGGCTCGAGATCGATGCCTTCCTTCACACCAAGGCGGCGGCAGATGCTGCCGGCGGCGATGTTCCGCACCACGCATTCCACCGGAATCATGCTCATGCGCCGCACCAGCGAATCGCGGTCGTCGATGCGTTTCACGAAGTGGGTCGGGATGCCCGCGGCGGCGAGCGTCTCCATGATGAAGGCGTTGAAGATATTGTTGACGCGACCCTTGCGCTCGAGCTGCTCGACTTTCTTGCCGTCGAAGGCCGAGGTGTCATCGCGGAAGTGCATGATCACGTAGCCCGGGTCATCCGTGGCGTACATCGACTTTGCCTTGCCTTTCACCAACAGATCGCGCTTTTCCATGGTCCTTTCCGTGATGCAAAAAAAGGTATACGCAGCTCAGAGAATTTCGAGCCACCCGAAGCCCGCTGACTGATCGGCAACTTGCAGGCCGCGCTCGTGTCCGAGCACCGCCGCCAGCGCCTCACGGGCTTTGCGGGGAGCGTTATTCTGTTCGCTCAGGTGGGCCGCGACAAGATGCTGCAGCGCCCCCTGCTCCACGCCGGCCAACAGACCCGCGGCCTGCGCATTGCTCAGATGCCCCAGACTGCCCCCGACGCGGCGCTTCAGGGGGTAGGGGTAAGGCCCCTGCTCCAGCATCTGCTCGTCATGATTGCACTCGAGCACCAATGCGTCGCAGGCGGCAAAGCGATCGCGCACCAGCTTCGAGACATGCCCCAGATCGGTCAGTACGCCCAGCGTCTTGCCGGCATGTGCGAACAGGAACTGGCAGGGCTCGCGGGCATCGTGGGGAACCGTTACGGGCAGCACGTCGATGTCGCCTATGCGCAGCGTGCGCTCGGACTCGAGCACGCCGAAGGGCTGCTGGTTGAGGCGCGAGGCCTTGGCGGTGCCTGCTGTGGCGTACACGGCTATACCAAAGCGCCGCGCCACGGCCGCCACACCGCCTACGTGATCGGAGTGCTCGTGGGTGACCACGATAGCGTCGATGTCTCTGGGGTCCATGGCCCGGCTGGCGATACGGCGCTCGAGCTCACGCGGCCCGAATCCGCAGTCGAGCATCAGGCAGGCGTTGCCCGAGCGCACCAGCAGCGCGTTACCCGCGCTGCCACTTCCGAGCGAGCAGAACTCCACTCCCGCGGATCAGGCGAGGTTGGCCTTGATCACACCGAGCAGGAATTCGTTCTCGCCGTCCTCGAAGGGCGTACCGTCCTCGCGGCGCACCTCGATGGTCGCGCCACCGGTCGCCTCGCGCATCTGCAGGCGGTAAGCCCGGCCCACCGCGGGATTGTCCTCGTCTTCGTCGTCATCGCCCCACCAGCTGAAGAGCCGCTTGAAGAAGCCCTTGCCGCCGCTCTTGGGCTCTTCCTTGCTGATCTCGACCTCGCCCTCACCCGCCTCGGCGTCGTCTTTCTTCTGGGATGGCTCGTACTTCACGTAGTAGATGCCGGCGCTGCGATCCAGATCCTGCACCGTGAACCCGGCCCGCGGCAGCGAGCGGCCCAAGGAGGCCCAGGCGCGTTCGAAGGGAAGACGCAGGTCGATCATGGGGATCTGGTCGGCACCGCGGATGATGTAGACCTTGTTGGCCGTACTGATTCCCTGCGCCAGCAGACTGACCGAGGCCTGCTCCGTGGTGTTTGCCAGGTAGCCGGCGAGCTCCTTGACCATCCAGGTCTCGCGCTCGGCGCTCATGGAGGTGTCCTTGAACTCAGGCGGCTTGTCATCCGCGCCGGGCATATGGGTGTAGGAAATCTGCGTGATATAGATCTCGGTGCTGTTGCGCTGCACGCCCTGATCAACGCGGTAACGGTACTTCTCGCGGCGGTTATCGGAGCCCTTGAGTTGCAGCCAGCTGGTTTCCATCACCCCGTTGGCAGCTTCCTCGCGATCAAGCCCGATCTGGTTGGAAACAAGGAAAGCGCGCAGACGCGGCCAGATCTCCCCCGGGGCGCCGTCGAGCAGGATCCACTGCTGTTCGCCGAGCTTCTGGATGCGCACCACATCCTGCTCCGGATCCGCCACCAGCGGCGCCGGTCTCGGCACCTCGAACTCCTTGCCGAGCAGCGCATCGGTGCGCTCCACGGGAATCGGGTAGAGCGGCTCGACGGCCTGCGGCTTTTTGCCCTCGGGCGGCTGCATCGGGGGGATTGAAGTGGCTTTGCGGTAGTCGTCTCCGCGGTCACGAAAGTAACCCTTCTCCCCCACGAGCCAGCCGCAGCCGGACATGGAGAGGGTCGAGGCGATCAGCAACAGCGGCAGAAAACGCATTCGTGTCATTCCTTCAAGCCTCGCAGGCAGCGAGGAGTCCGAGGTCGGCCAGCGCCCGGCGCAGGCGCGGCTGGTGTGTGGCAGAGAGCGGCGTGAGCGGCAGGCGGATGCCCACTTCCATCAGGCCCATTTCGGCAAGGGCCCATTTTGCAGGAATGGGGTTCGATTCGAGGAACAGCACACGGTGCAATTCGGCAAGTTCCGCATCGAGGCTGCGGGCAAGCGCTCCCTGACCCGCCAGCGCGGCACGGCACACAGCAGCAAGACGCGCCGGAACAATATTGGCGGTGACCGAAATGGTGCCCTGCCCCCCCGCCAGCATGAACTCCGCGGCGGTGGCGTCATCGCCGGAATACAGGGCAAAACCCCGCGGCACGCGGGCGATCAGCTCACGGGCCCGGTCGAGGTTGCCGGTGGCCTCCTTGAGTCCGACGATACCCGGCACACCGGCCAGTCGGCAGATGGTATCGGGCAGCAGGTCGCAGGCGGTACGGGACGGCACGTTGTAGAGGATCTGCGGCAGATCCACGGCCTCGGCAATCGCCCGGTAGTGCAGGTAGAGGCCTTCCTGCGTGGGCTTGTTGTAGTAGGGGGTGACGAGCAGCGCGGCGTCGGCTCCAAGGCGCTTGGCGGCTCCGGTGAGCTCGATGGCCTCGCGCGTGGAATTGGCGCCGGTGCCGGCGATCACCGGAATGCGCCCGGCCGCAGCCGCCACGGTGCGGCGGACGACCTCGCAGTGCTCGTCGACACTGACGGTAGAGGACTCTCCGGTGGTGCCCACCGAGACGATACCGCAGGTGCCTTCTGTCACGTGCCAGTCGACAAGACGGTCCAGGGAATCCCAATCGATCGAGCCCGATGGGTGCATCGGGGTCACGAGCGCAACAACACTGCCCGAGACCATCGGAACACTCCGGGGCGTAAAGGAGCGAAGGATACGTTCGGCTCCCGACAAGCTCAAGCGAGCCGCCTCACGCGGCTCAGTTGTACCCGGGGACGGCGGCCTCGAAGGAGTCTCCTGCACTCACGTTGAATGCGGGCCGGTAGAGCGGTTTGCCCATGCGGAGTTCGGTCTGCCCGCGCGGCGCCTTGCGGCGCTCTGGCCGCGCCGTGAGCGGCGGTTTGCCCCCCGGGATGACCGTGATGAACTTCGTCATGCCTACCTCCGCGTACCCCGCTCTGGCGGCCGGGTCTGACTGCAAAAGATAGGAGGCTCCCGGCGCCCACGCGGCGCGCATCTCCAAAATTACCGTGAATGCGCACGACCATCACCAACGCCAATCTCAGGCAAGTGCCTCGCGCAGATGCCGCGAGGCCAGCGCGAGCGCATGGCCGCCATCCTCGAGGAGCGCGGCCAGACTGACGAAACCGTGGATCATCCCGTCATAGCGGCGCAGCTCGGTGGCAACACCAGCAGCGGCAAGCGCTGCGGCGTAGCGCTCACCCTCATCGCGCAGCGGGTCGTACTCGGCCGTGATCACGAGCGTCGGCGGCAAACCCGAAAGATCCGGCGCCCGCAGCGGCGAGGCGTAGGCCTCATCACCCCGCCCCCCATCCTGCAGATAGTGCGACCAGAACCAGCGCATGCCATCGGCCGAGAGGAAGTAGCCGTCAGCGTTTTCCGCGAATGACGGCGTGTCGCAACGGGAATCGGTGACCGGGTAAATAAGACATTGATGCCGCAGCGCCGGACCACCCAGATCCCGGGCCCGCAGCGCCGTAACCGCTGCCAGATTGCCGCCGGCGCTGTCGCCGGCCACCGCCACTCTGGCCGGATCCGCTCCCAGGCTCTCGGCGTTGGCCACAGCCCAGACGAGCGCCGCGTAGCAGTCATCGGCCGCTGCCGGGTAAGGGTTCTCGGGTGCCAGCCGGTAGTCCACCGACACCACAACCGCTTCGGCTTCACGGCAGAGTCCGCGGCCGAGTTCATCGTGCGTATCCAGGCTGCAGAGCACGAAGCCGCCACCGTGGAAGAACACCACCAGCGGGCGGGGCCCCGAGGCCTCCGGCCAATAGATCCGCACGATGAGATCGCCGGCTGGCCCGGGAATGGCACGGTCTTCCACCCGTGCCACTGGTGTCGGCTGCTCCGGCGGCGGCGCCATCGGTCCCTGCCGGAGCAGGCCGATCTGCTCAACCGGCACCTGCGGGATGGCCGCCATATTGGCGTTCAATGCGTCAAGAATCGGGATCACGTGCGGGTGCAGCGGCATGAGTGGGTCCTTGGATGGGGCTCTGGTGAGGGGCGGCGGCGCTCAGCGGTGCAGGTTGTACTCGCTGGTGGGGATCACGTCGATGCAGTCGAAATCGATGAAGCGCACGCAGCTGTCGATCATGGCCTTGAGGTTGGCCTCGCGCTTGGCGTCGTCTCCCACGGCGTCATAGAAGGCATTCTGGCTGCTCATGGCCGCCGCGGGGAAGTTCTCCTCGACGATCGCGTCGTAGCGCGGCGCAGCGTAGGTCAGGGCCCGGATGACCACGTTCTGGCGGTAACCGAAGGTCGCCTGGGTGTCTATGGCCACCTGCGTGTGGCTCCCCTGCCAGATCCGGATCCATTCCTCGGCAGGCAGACGCGGCGGGCGCTGGAGAAACACCACCTGGCACATTCCCTCCACCCGGCTGCCGTCGCCCGGGGCGCGCTGGGCATGGCGGATGGGCTCGGATTCGCACACGAGATAGCCGTTATAGCGGGCGACATGGGGCGCGATAAGCGCCTCGTAGCGCTGGTGCCAAACCGCCGTATCCACCCAAAGACTCAACAGGGCGTCGCAGGTGGGCTTGGTGTTGGTCTGCCTGAGCGGTGCTGCGGCCGCCACGTCCTCGTCAACCACGCTGAGCCGAACCTGATGCGCACCGGCGCCCAGCAGTTCCGCGGACACCCCGAGCAGGCGCTCGCGAAGCCTCGAGGAGGTCTCGCCGGGGTGACTCCAGAGGGGGTAGATCAGTTTTTCCATGAGGTCTCTCCGGGCGCTGGATGGGGTCTGCGCCCATGATGCCAGCGGGCGGGAGCCGGGCACACCCCCCTCGGCAGCGCGGGCTCCTAGACCATCTTTTCGCAGCCGCTCTCAAAGCCGGAAAATTCACAAGCAGCAATGGTTTAGCCTTCTATACTGAAGCGGTCTCTAATGGAAGGAGCCCTCCGTGGTTGCTCAAGTGCGCACGCTTTACCCCGCTGTCAGCGCGGAGCCTTCAGCCTCGCCCCGGATTTACGAGGGCGGGGACCTGATTCTCGGCTACCTGGAACAGCTGGGGGTGGAGTACGTCTTTGGCATCCCGGGCGGGGCCATCGAGCCCCTGTACAACGCGCGTGCCCGCAGCCAGCGCCGCGGCTCGGTGCGGGCCGTGGTGGCTCGCCACGAGACGGGCGCCGCCTTCATGGCCGAGGGCTATGCCCGCAACACCGGTCGCCTGGGGGTGTGCTGCAGCACCACCGGCCCCGGAGCCACCAATCTGATCACCGGCGTGGCCTCAGCCTACGAGAACCAGATCCCCATGCTGGTCATCACCCCGCAGACTTCGCTCAGCCACTTCGGTCGCAAGGCCTTCCAGGAATCCAGCGACACCGCGGTGAACACCGTGGGCATGTTCCAGCACTGCACCCACTACAACACCCTGGTGAGCCACATCGATCAGCTCGAGCACAAGCTGACCTCCGCCATCATGACCGCCTTCAACGCAAGCGGGCCGGCGCATGTCAGCGTACCGCTAGACGTGCTGCGCTCTGCCGTGTCGACCTCGGGGCCTGCCTACAACCTCACTTCACTGCTCGCGCGCCCGGCGTGGAAGGACGAAAGCGCGCTGGCCACCATGGTCGAGCTGCTGCTTGCGGCCAAGAAACCGGTGTTCGTGCTGGGCGGCGGCTGCCAGGATGCGGCAGGGCTCATCCTGCGTGCCGCCATGATGGTCGGTGCCCGCGTCGTCACCACGCCTGACGGCAAGGGACTGATCAGCCCCTTCCACCCCACCTACGACGGTGTGGTCTCCTTTGCTGGCCATGTCAGCGCCGAGCGCACCCTGCGGGACCCCGAGGTCGATCTGATGATCACCATCGGCAACCTGTTGAGCGAGTGGAGCAGCAATAACTGGGACAGCGAGGGCCTGCTGAACAGCCAGCTGGTCCACGTGGACTCCAACGAAGGCAACCTCACCCGCTCGCCGATGGCGCGCCTGCACGTGCGCGGATCCATCGACACCATCTTCGAGAGCGTGATCATCGAGCTCGGCAAGGCCGGGCGCCACCTTGGCAGCATCGAGCGCCAGGACACTGATGAACACGTGAGCAGCGGACAATCACTGCTGCCCTTCGAGGTGACGGACTTCGCCAAGTGCCTCGATGCCTCCAGCCCCGTCAAGCCGCAGTGGCTGATGACCAAGCTGACGCAGCTCTTCCCGCCCAGCACCCGCTACCTCGCCGATGCCGGCAACAGCTTTGCGTGGAGCACACACTACCTGCACCCCTTCGACCGCCGCCTGCTCGATCGCCGCCACCGCGAACGCGGCGAGCGCGGCGAGCGCGACCGCCGCAGTAACTGCGGCGGGCTCTTCCAGGCAGGCTTCGAGTTTGCCCCCATGGGCTGGGCGATAGGCAATGCCGTGGGCACGGCGCTCGCGCGCCCGGGCGACCCGGTGGTGTGCATCACCGGCGACGGCAGCATGTTGATGAGTGGCCAGGAAATCACCGTTGCCCAACAGCTCGGCCTGCCGGTGGTGTTCATCGTGCTGAACGACGCCAGGCTCGGCATGGTCGCGCACGGCCAGATCCTGGGCGGTGGGGAGCGGATCGGCGCGGAGCTGCCGCAGGTCGATTTCCGCCGCATGGCCGAGGCCATGGGAATCCGCGGCTACCTTATCCAGACACCACAGGACCTGTTGAACCTCAACATCCCCGCAATCTGCATGCAGAAGAGCCCCACCCTTCTGGATATCCGCATCGATGCCAGCGAGGTACCTCCGATCGGGCGGCGGATCCAGGCACTGCAGGCCATGTGAGTACCGCATGAACAAGCGATTCATCCCTGCACTGTTGGCGGCTGCCGTGGCCGCCTCTTCGCACTGTCTCGCGGCGTCGTCCGAGGAGGACCTTGCAGCGTCCTTCGGAGATGAGGAGTTCCTCAGCATCGCAACGGGACAAAAGCAGCTGATCGCCAAGGCGCCTGCCGTGGCCTCTGTCATAACCGCCGAGGACATCGCCGCGCTGGGTGCTACCACGCTGGAGGAGATCCTCGAAACCGTACCCGGCGTGCATGTCTCGCTCTCAAGCACCTATCTCTCGCCCGTGGTCTCGGTACGCGGCATTTACACCGACAAGAACCCCCAGGTACTGATGCTGGTGAACGGCGTGCCGATCACGCAGCTGCATTTTGGCGATCGCGGCGGACGCTCATTCCCCGTGCGCGACATCGCACGCGTGGAGGTGATCCGTGGCCCGGGTTCCGCAATCTACGGCGCCGACGCGCTCGCGGGCGTAATCAACGTGATCACCAAGAGCTCGGCACAGATCGGCGGCACCGAAGCGGGCGTGCGCGGCGGCTCCTTCGATACCACTGAAGGGTGGCTCCTGCACGGCACGCGCTGGGGCGAGGTGGATGTGAGCTTCTCCGCCCAGGCGTCTGGCACCGATGGCGACAGCTCGCGGCGCATCAGCAGCGATGCGCAATCGGTATTCGACACGGTGCTGGCGCCCTTGGGTCTGCAGCCCGCCTCGCTCGCGCCCGGAGCACTCGCCACACGCAACCCCGAATCGATGGACGTGCGACTGGACCTCAAGTACCACGACTTCCAGCTGCGAGCATGGAACTGGCGTCAGGACGACGTTGGCGTCGGCCCCGGACTCGCGCTGGCGCTGGATCCTTCGGGTAACGCGGAAGGCGACAACTATCTCTTCGATATCGGCTGGAGCACGAAATCACTCGCGCCCGACACGACGCTCGAACTGCGCGCCTCGTACATGGATATCAACATCAAGACCCGCCAGACGCTGTTTCCTGCGGGCACCGTGCTGCCGATCGGCGACGACGGCAACATCAGGATCGCCGCCCCGTTCCGTCTGTTCCGTTTCACCGATGGCTACCGTGGCAATCCCGAGTTCTACGAGGAGCACGCCCGCGCCGAGGCCGTACTCACCTGGGATGGGCTCGAAAACCACAGCCTGCGCGTGGCGACGGGAATCAGCTCGCAGAAGGAGTCCGGGAAAGAGACGAAGAATTTCGGCCCCGGCGTGCTTGATCTCGCGAGCCGCAACTGCGGCCCGGGCATCTGCACGGTGGACGGCACGCTCACCGATGTCAGCGGGACAGCCAACGCCTTCATCGAGAACCAGGATCGCGACGTGGCCTACGCCTCGCTGCAGGACCAGTGGCAAATCGCCAACGACTGGAACCTGACCACCGGTGTGCGCTTCGACGATTACTCGGATTTCGGCAGCACGGTAAACCCCCGGCTCGCGCTGGTCTGGGACGTCGACACCGATCTCACCGCCAAACTGCTCTACGGCCGCGCCTTCCGCGCCCCCTCCTTCGCGGAACTGTTCATCATCAACAACCCCGTGGCGCTCGGAAATCCGGACCTTGACCCTGAAACCACCAACACCTACGAGCTAGCCCTCGACTGGAGACCGGGCTTCGAGTGGCGCCTGGGATTGAACCTTTTCCAGTACGACATCGACGACCTGATCGACTTCGTCGCCACCGGCTCCGGCGCACAGGTGGCACAGAACGTGGGCAGGCAGAAAGGGCGTGGCCTCGA
Source organism: uncultured Gammaproteobacteria bacterium (assembly GCA_903938575.1). GTDB lineage: Bacteria > Pseudomonadota > Gammaproteobacteria > Pseudomonadales > UBA5518 > UBA5518. Next base: position 22,895 of record CAJADV010000085.1, on the reverse strand, counting down.
GCTCGAGGCCGAGTGGAAGCCACTGGAATCGCTACGCGTAGTGGCCAACGTGGCTGTGCAGAATGCCGAAGACAAGAGCTTGGGCGAGAACGGCGCCCGGGCACCGGAACGCACCGCGTATCTGCGGGCGCACTGGCGTCTGGCGGAGAACTGGTCGGCCACGGGCGAACTGCGCTGGGTGGCCGACCGCAACCGCGAGCCGCTCGATCCCCGCGACCCGCTCGATGACTACACGCTGGTGAACCTCAACATCGAGCGCAGTCGCATCGCCGGACATCTCGACCTCGCCTTGCGCGTGAAGAATCTCCTCGACGAGAACGCGAGGGAGCCGAGCCCCACCGAGGCGGTGCCTGCGGGCTCCTTGATGCCCGATGATTTCCCGCTGGAAGAGCGCAGTTTCCACGTCACGGCGCGACTGCGGTTCTGAGCGGCTGACGGGCGATGGAGCAAAGCCGAGACACCGCTTTTCCCGATCACGTGCGCACGCGCGTGTGGGAGGAGCTGCCCGATCCGGACAACGCCTGGCTTGCCACGGGGGCGCGCTGTCACGGCTACGCGCTCGATGAGATGGCACGCCGGCTGTCTTTCGACGACACCATCTTCCTGCTGCTTCGCGGCGAACTGCCGGACGCCGCGCAACGCCGGCTGATGTCACGATTCCTGGTGAGTTTCTGCAATCCGGGTCCGCGCCACGCGGCTTCGCGCGCGGTGATGAATGCCGCCGCCTCGGGAACACGCAACGCGGCGCTGCCGGCGATCGGCATTGCGCTGCTGGGCGGCGAGCATCTGGGCAGCGCAGAGGTCGAGCATGCCGCAGCGTTCATCGCCGCACGCTGCAGTGCAGAGCCCATCGATCTAGCCGCGCAGCTCGTGGCTCTGGAGCCGCCGCTGACACCGGGAGACCGCCGCGTCGCGCCAGGCTTCGGCACGCTCCACGGCAACATCGACAGTTTCTGTCTGAGCCTTGCGGCCCCGCTGTGCGAGCTGGCAAGACCCGAAGGCCCACTCGCCTGGTCCGCGCGCTTTGCGGCTGCGCTGGCAGGCACTGGCTGCGGCTGGCTGCAACCGGGCCTCGCCGCCGCGACCGCGCTGGAGTTGGGCTTCACGCCGCGCGCAGCGGGCCTTCTCTACCAACTGGCGGGCTTGCCGGGGTTACTCGCGCACGCGCTCGAGACGGCCGGACGCGGCATCACCGCCATGCCCTTCGTACCCGAGGAACGCTACGAATACGTGGACGCGGATACGGGCGGCAGCGCATGAACGACACCACGTTCTGGGACCAGCGCCGCAGCCGCATCCGCACCCGCAAAGGTGGCTGGCGCATCGGCGGCGGCATCAGCGTGCACGGACACTCGCTGCTCGAGGACCTGGTGGGCCGACGCAGTTTCTTCGAGGTGCTGTACCTCGAGGTGACCGGCAAGCTGCCCGATCCACGCCTCGCACGCTGGATAGAGGCGAGTTTCCTCTGCCTCGCATTTCCCGACCCGCGCATCTGGTGCAATCAGATCGGCGCCCTTGCTGGCAGCGTACGCCTCACGCCCACCGTGGGCATCAGCGCAGGCGTGATGGCCAGCGAATCCACGCTCTACGGCCCTGGCAGCACGCGCCCTGCGCACGACTTCCTGGTCTCGGCGCAAACCGCGCGTCTTGGCGGCGCGACTCTCGAGGCCTTCATTGCAAGCCGGACACGCCCCGGCGGGCGCGTGCGCGCACCGGGCTTTACGCGCCCCATCGCCCAGGGCGATGACCGCGTCGCGGCACTTGCGGGACTGGCCGCGGAACTCGGCTTCGTGAATGGCACCTACCTCGGGCTCGCGCTGGAGATCGATGCGCTTCTGGCGCCTCACGGCGATGCGGGCCTGAACATGCTGGGCTACCTGGCCGCATTCCTGCTCGATCACGGCGACATGCAGATCGCGGATGGCGAATGCCTGTATGCGCTCGCCGTGAATGCGGGTGTACACGCCTGTTACGCGGAAGCGGCCTCCGCGCCCGCCGGAGGTTTCCTTCCTCTGTCCTGCGCCGATGTGCAATACCGCGGAGCGCCGGCACGCCCGCTGCCCGATGCGTGGCCGCCATGACACGACTGGCTATCATCGCCCTTGCATCCGCCCTGTGCCTGATACCGTTCAGAGCCGTGCAGGCGGCCGCGCCTGCCGCCGAGACCGGGCCGGTTGCCGTGATCTACCCCAACGTGCGCGAGCCCTACCGTGCGGCGTTCCTCGCCATCGTTGCAGGCATAACGGAGGAACTCGGCGAGCGCGCCGACGTGCAGGAGGTGGCGACCACCGAAAACGCAAACGATATCTCCGCACGCCTCGCCGGACGCGACGCACAGCGCGTGCTGCTGCTTGGCAAATACGGCCTCGACGTGATGCGCGAGCTGAAAACACCCCTCGACCGGGTGATCGGCGCCGTAATGGCGCGCCCGGGCGAGTTACCCGAGGGCGTGCGCGGCATCTCGATGGTCCCCGCCCCGGCGCGCCTGTTTGCCACACTGCATGAACTCGCGCCCAAGGTGACCCGCGTGACCCTGGTGCACGGCGCGGACAACAACGACTGGCTGGTGGAACTCGGCCAGAGCGCCGCGAAGAGGCAGGGCATCACACTCGAAACGCTGCGCCGCGACACGCTGCGCGATGGCGCCAACGCCTATCGCGAACGCCTTGCACAGATGGATCCGGCCGTCGAGGCGCTGTGGCTGCCGCAAGGCTCGCCCTTCCTTGCCGAGAGCTCGGTGCTGCAGATGATCCTGCGCACCGCATGGGACCGGAACATCGTGGTTTTCTCCAGCAATATCGCGCATGTCCCCAAGGGCGCGCTGTTCGCGCTCTTTCCCGACAATACGGCGATGGGCAAAGCGCTGGGGCGCCTCGCCGCGCACCCGCCTGCGGGTGATACGACGCTGGCGCCGCTAGAGCAGTTGCACACGGCGATCAACATCCGCACCGCGAACCACCTGGGCCTTGGCCTGAACGCGGCGGACCAACGATTTGAAATGGTTTTCCCGAGTCGCTAGCGGCAAGCACCGCTGCACGGAGTCATCCTATGTCTCACGGACCAAACCCGATTCGCTCGCTCAGCCTGCAGCATCTGATAGGACTGAGTTTCACCGCCTGCGTGCTGGTGCTCGCCATCACCTCCAGCCTGGTGATCTCGCAGCAGTCCGGCGAGACGGTGCAGCGTCGCCTGCAGGATGAAGGCATGCAGCTCGTCGGCTCTCTCGCTGCACAGTCCACGCTCGCCCTCCTCTACGGCGACACCGAATCGGCGTCCCAGGCCGCCACGCGGTTTCTTGCCTTCCCGGATGTGATTGCGGTCGAACTGCTGAATACCGATGGCAAGAGGATCTACGCGAGCGCGGGAGCAACCACTCAAGAGCACTTCATCAGCGCGCCCACCACGGCCACGCTGACCGGCTCCGACGCCGACACCTGGACCTTCGAGGCGCCGGTCTGGTCGGGCGCGGCCGAGGGCGGCTCGCCGTTCGCGGACGCGAGCGGCAGCAGCGCGCGCGAGCTGCTCGGCAGCGTGCGACTGGTGATGTCGCGCCAGACGCTGTCCAGCATGCGCGGGGAGATCGTACGTTCGAGCCTGACGGTGGCTGTGCTGCTGTCGGGGCTGATGCTGCTGGTGCTGCTGGCAGTCACCTCGCGGCTCACCGTGCCGATCCGCCAGCTTGCCGCGATCATGCGCCGGGCCCAGGACGGCTCGCGCGACGAACGCGCCGCGCTCGCGGGAACCAGCGAGATCGTGGCGATGCAGCGCGCCTTCAATACCATGATGGAAGTGCTGCAGAGCCGCGGCGAGGCAATAGCCGAGGCGCGCGACCGCGCCCTCGAACAGGGCGTGGCGCTCGACCAGGCGCTGCGCAGCGCCATAGAGCTCGCCAAGGCCAAGGACGAATTCGCCAGCACCGTGAGCCACGAGCTGCGTACGCCGCTGAATGGCGTCATCGGGATGCTCGACCTCGTCTCCGAGATGGAGCTCGGCAACAAGCAACACGAGTACGTGCGCACCGCGCGCTCGAGCGCCGACATGCTGCTCAGCCTGATCAACGACATCCTCACTTTTTCCAAGGTCGAGAAAGACAAGGAAGAGCTGGAGGTGTCCGCCTTCGATCCGCGCGAGCGGCTCGAGGATGTGCTGGCACTGGTGACACCACAGGCCCAGGCGAAGGACATCGAGCTCGCCTGCGTGGTCGACGAGAACATTCCCGCCCAGGTGCAGGGCGACATGCACCACTTGGGACAGGTCCTGTGCAACCTGCTCGGCAACGCGATCAAATTCACCGAGCACGGCAGCGTAGGCCTCGCGGTCAGTCTGGTCGAGGAAGACGGCAAGTGGCTGCGCCTGCGTTTCGAGGTAAGTGACACGGGCATCGGTATCGAACCGGCGGCGCAGAAGCGCATCTTCGAGCCCTTCTCGCAGGCCGACAGCTCCACCACGCGCCGCTTCGGGGGCACGGGACTGGGACTCTCGATCTCGCGCGAACTGGTGCGACTGATGGGTGGAGAGATCGGCGTCGACAGCATGCCCGGCCAGGGCAGCTGCTTTCACTTCGAGCTGCGCGTGATGCGTGCCGAGGGCGACTCACTTGGCAACCGCTCGAGCTTGCCGCTGGCGCAAGTAGCCTCGGTGCTGCTCTGCGACGACAACCCGCTGGTACGCCGTTCGGCGGCGAGCATGCTGCTCGGCGAGCGCGTGCGCCTCACCGCCACCGGCACGCTCGAGTCGACGCTGGCCGCGCTCGGTCACGCCGCCGGCCAGGAGCGCTTCGACATCGCCATCATCGACGAGGGCATGATCGGCAACGAGGCCCAGCAGATCGCCGCCGCGCTCGCCGCTGGGGCACGTCACGTGGTCCGGCTCGGCGTGCGGCCGCGCCCGGACGGCGTGTGGCTGCCGGGAATCCGCATCGCGCAGGTTCTGGCCAAGCCGCTGCGCCGCGGGATGCTGCACGACTGCATCCGGAGCCTGCTCGCCGAGCAGCCTGCCGCGCGCGCCGTGAACCGCTTCCCGGCGCCGTCCTCACGCGAGACATTCACGGGAAACCGCGTGCTCGTGGTCGAGGACAACCGCGCCAACCAGGAGGTGGCCATCGGCATGCTGGAGCGCCTCGGCTGCGAAGCGGTACTCGCGAGCGACGGACTCGAATGCCTCGAGCGCCTGCGCGAACAGCGTTTCGACCTCATCCTGATGGACTGCCACATGCCGCGCATGGACGGCTTCGAGGCGACACGCCGGATCCGCGAGATGAACGCCGCCTTCTCGGCCGTGCCCGTGGTGGCCATGACCGCGAACGTGCAGAAAAGTGCGATGGAGCAGTGCCAGTCGGCCGGCATGAACGATTACCTGTCCAAGCCGATCAAGCTCAGTGTCCTGCGCGAAGCGCTCGGGCGCTGGCTTACTCCCGAGGAGGCAGCGCCCGCATCGACGGCGCCGCTTGCCCCGCGCAGCAACTCGAACACCGTGGTGGACAAGGCATTCCTCGACGATCTGCGCCAGCAGATCGGCCCTGCTGCGGACCGGATGGTAGGACTGTTTCTGGAGGATCTGCCCGGTTACATCGACGAACTCCGCGGCGCCGCCGAAATCCACGACATGGCCGGGATCACGCGCGTGGCGCACACCCTGAAAGGCGCGGCCGGCAACGTTGGCGCAAACCGTCTCGCCCAGCGCGCGCTCGCACTCGAGCAGGAAGCCCGCAGCGGCGTGCGCTCGGCCTGCGAGAATCTCGTTTCGGCGCTGGTCTACGAGGCCAATCTGGTGCGGCACGTGCTGGAAGGCAGCAGCACCTCCCGCCCGGCGCCCGGCGATGAACTGAAGGCAGCGGACGCGCGGCAGTCGCGGATACTGGTGGTCGATGACGACCGCTCATCGCGCTTTGCGCTGCGCGAGACGCTGTTGGGCGAGGGCTATGAGGTAGCCGAGGCGAGCAATGGACAGCAGGCCGTGGAAATCTGCCGCCAGGCGGCGCCCGATCTGGTGGTGATGGACGGCGTGATGCCGATAATGGACGGATTCACCGCCTGCGCACTGATTCGCGCCCTTCCCGGCTGCGCCGGGATACCGCTGCTGCTGGTCACGGGCCTGAACGACGACGGCGCGGTGGACAAGGCCTTCAGCGCCGGCGCCACCGACTACATCGCCAAGCCGATCAACTACTCGGTGCTGCGACGCCGCATCGAGCACCTGCTCGCCGCACGCAGCGCCGAGGCTCGCGTGCACCAACTGGCCTATGTCGATTCGCTCACCGGGCGCCCGAACCGCACCAAGTTCAACGAGCACATGGAGACGCTTCTCGCCGAGGCCGTGCGGAGCGACAAACAGTTCGCCCTGCTGTTCCTCGACCTGGACGACTTCAAGCTGGTGAACGACACGCTGGGCCATGAGGCCGGCGATCTGTTGTTGAAGTACGTTGCCGAGCGCCTCGTCAACAGCGTGCGCAAGGGTGACTTCGTGGGCCGCTTCGGGGGCGACGAGTTCTGCATCGTGCTGGACAACGTGCGCTCCTACGAAATGATCCGCAACATCGCCGAGAAAATCCACGATCACGTGAACCGTCCCTTCGTGCTGCTCGGTCGCGAGATGCTGCTCGGCAGCTCGATGGGCATAGCCGTGTATCCCGAGCACGGCAGGGACGCGGGCACGCTGCTGCGCTCGGCCGACATGGCGATGTACCACGCCAAGACCGGGAAGAAATCCTGGGAGTTCTACGAAGCACGGCTGGAATCCGAGAGCCTCGCGCGACTCGAGACCGAGAACGAACTGCGCAACGCCATCGACCGCGAGGAACTGGTGGTCTACTACCAGCCGCAGGAGGACCTGCGCACGGGCATCGTATCGGGCTACGAGGCCTTGATCCGCTGGCAGCACCCGACCCGCGGACTGGTGCCGCCAGCGGAGTTCATCGAGCTCGCCGAGCGCACCGGGCTGATCAGCGAGATCGGCCGCTGGGTGCTGTGCACGGTCTGCACGCAGGTGGCGGACTGGACGGCGCGCGGCTTCGAGACGCCCCGGGTCGCGATCAATCTCTCGGCGCGGCAGCTGTCCAACCCGGGACTGGTCGAGGACTTCCGCGAGGTGATCGCCGATGCCGGCATCGCGCCCGAGTACATCGAGTTCGAAATAACCGAAAGCGCGATCATGGAGCGGCCCGACGAGATGATCGGGATGCTGCGCGATCTGAAAGCGATGGGCACACGGCTCGCTATCGATGACTTCGGTACCGGTTACTCCTCATTGAGCTACCTGAAGCGCTTCCCGCTCGACTACATCAAGATCGACCGGGCATTCATCTCCGACGTGATGAGCAACCGTATCGATGCAGACATCGTGCGAACGATCATCGCGCTGGCGCAGGCGCTGGAAGTCGAGGTGATTGCCGAGGGCGTGGAGACCACCATGCAACGCCAGTTCCTGAAAGACATGCATTGCCATTACTTGCAGGGCTATCTGCTCAGCAAGGCCGTACCGGCGGCGGACATCGAGCGGCTGTTCCTGCGACGTTCACCTACGGCCCGGCTGGTGCAGTTTCCGCGGGCCTGATCGGCGCTGCATCGAACCGGAGGAAGACGCGAGGCGACTGGCGCCATCGCGCTCGTGTGTGAGGGGCGAGGGATCGTCGCTGCGCCGTACTGCGGCGATCAGGCAGGCCCCGTCACCAGAGCCGCGTTATCGACCATGATCTCCGCGCCGTTCACGTAGCGAGACTCGTCCGAGACCAGGAACAGCACCACCGCGGCAATGTCCTCGGGCTCGCAGAAACGATCGCTGGAGCCGGTGATGGACTCGATCTCTTCCCGCGTGGCGGAATCCTGCCCGGTGGCAACCTTGAACACCATGGGTGTCTTCACGCCATCGGGGTGCACGGAGTTGCAGCGCACGTTGTTCTTGGCCTGACGGCACTGCACCGCCACCGCCTTGGTAAGCGAGCGCACACCACCCTTGCTGGCACAATAGGCCGTGACGTAGGGCATGCCGTGCATGGCCGCAATGGACGAGATATTGACGATGGCCCCGCCACCGGCGCGCTCCAGCGCGGGCAATGCCGCTCGGCAACCGAGGAATACGCCGTCGAGGTTCACCGACATCACGCGACGCCAGTCGGCGAACGAGGTGTCACCAAGGTTGCCCAGCACCATCATGCCGGCGTTGTTCACCAATGCATCCAGCCGCCCGAAGCGCTCCTCGGCGGTGGCGACCACGCGAGCCCAGTCGTCCTCGCTGCTCACATCGTGGCGCAGGAAAATCGCCTCAGTGCCCAGCGACGCCAGCAGATCATCGGCCCCCTTCTCAGTGATGTCGGTGAGCACGAGGCGCGCGCCCTCGCGGGCAAACAGCGCGGCATCCGCGCGGCCGATACCGCCCAGTGCCCCGGTGATGATCACAACTTTGCCGTCTACCCTGCCCATATACATATCCTCGATTCCGAAAAACCATTAGGCCATCGAAGCACCCTGGCGGCAATTGCACCGCGGCCCCAATCCGCAGTTACAGTTTAGCTCTCAGGGCAGCGGTTCGGGTACCACACCGGAAAGTCTTCGGGAAAACGGATACTCTAATCCCGCTACACGGCACGGTATTGAAAATGGCCAGACCGCGGACACGTTCAGCCGACCCCGGCAATCTGGGTGCCTTGCCCGCCAGTTCGGGCGAAAAAGGGCCGAAGGCCACGCTCGCCGCACTCCTCGTCGACTCAATCGAGGAAGCCATCCTCGACGGCAAACTCCGCGCTGGCGAACGACTGAACGCGGACGTATTCGCGGAGCACTACGGCATAAGCAGGGTCCCTGTGCGGGAGGCACTGCGCGCCCTAGAGGCGCACGGCTGGGTGGTCACACGCCCCCGGCAGGGATATTTCGTGCGGCCGAAGTCGGAGGAGGAAATGCAGGATCTTTTCGAGACGCGACTGGTGCTCGAGCCTGCAGCAGCAGCCCTCGCGGCCGAGCGCAGAACCGCCGCGCAGATGCAGGAACTGCGCGATATAGTGGTCCGCTCGCAGGGGGAAATGCGCGTCCGAAACGGAGCGGCACTGGCGCGCTCGAATCAGGATTTCCACCGCCTCATGGCGCTGGCCACCGGCAATTCGGTGCTTGTCTCCATGCTCGAACCACTTGGTAAGCGGGTGCGCTTCTACACCGTCACCGCAGACTCGCGTCGCGCGACATCGGTGGAAGAACACGCGGCCCTGCTAGAGGCTATCGGGCAGCGTGACGCCGGGCGTGCGGCGACACTCGCGAGGGAGCACATCACGAACACCCGCAAGGCACCCGAACTCCCTGCAGGCAAGCCACAGCACCTGCGCTGACCCAGGTGTCCGCCCACCCGGGAGAGATTGTGGAGCGACAAAATAAAGTATATTTTAATTCTCTACTACCTTGCCCGTGGAGAACGAAGTCATGGCAACGAGCAACGCGAGACACGATGCAGCCAGACGTCAGTACGAGCCCTATCTGAAGGCCTCGTGGGGGATGAAGAACTACTGGTATCCCGCGCTCTTCATCCACGAACTCGCAGTGGGCGATACCAAGGGCGTCACCATTGCGGGCGTCCCGATCCTGTTGCGACGCACAGCCGCCGGCGTCTTCGCGCTGCGTGACCAGTGCCTGCACCGCGGCGTGACGATGTCGGTGCGTCCCAAGTGTTTCTCGGAGGACACCATCAGTTGCTGGTACCACGGGTTCACCTACGATCTCGCAAGCGGCGCGCTGAAGACCATCATCGGCGCACCGAACGACCCCCTGGTCGGGAACGCGCGACTCCAGACATATCCCATATGTGAACTCGCCGGAATCATCTTCGTGTTCGTCGGTGACGACAACTACGCGCCCCTGCCGGATCTTGCCGATGACCTTCCGGTCCGACTGCCCGACGACTATGAATTCCGCTCGCCCCACCCGATGGACGAGAACGTGGTGGTGCTCGGCATCCACCGCACGGGCAATTCGAACTGGCGCCTCGCCGTGGAGAATGGTTTCGATCCAGGGCACCAGATCATGCACCGCGACGCGCAGGTGATACTCTCGCAGAACCTCGCCTTCCCACTCGGCCTGAATCCCACCTCGCCAGAGGCGATCACGGTCTACGGCGAAGACGGCGCGGGGCCGGTGGGCATCATGAACGAGTGGCACTCGGGCCATTACGACCTCGTGATGCACAACGAGGAACTGGATCTGCACCCATTCGGCACGGGCTCCGTGCTCGGCCTTCGCACCTCCATGTACCTGCCAGGCGTACTGATGGTCGAGAACTGGCCACGGCGCGGGCTCACCCAGCTCGAGTGGTACGTGCCGGTCGACGGCAACCGCCACGAGTACTGGGAAGTGATCCTCGGCGTGTGCAACACCGAGGCGGAACTGAAGAAGTTCAAGTACGAGTACGAGCACCTCTGGCTGCCGATCGCGTTGCACGACTTCAACGACGACGATCTCTTTGCCCGCGAGCAGATGGAGCGCTTCTACAGCGTGGACGGCGGCGTCGGCTGGGACGACGAGCAACTCTGCGGGATGGATGCCGTTATCACCGGCTGGCGCAAACTGGTCTCGCGCCACAACCGCGGCATACAGACACCGCAGACACATCCGAGCCCGCGGCTGCGCTGAGAACTCACCGTGGGCTTCCGGGCCGCGCTGCATTTCGACGACGGGATGCAGCGCGAGATCGATGTACCGCAAGGGCAAACGCTGCTTGATGCCGCACTCGCCGCGGGGCTGAACCTCGCACACCAGTGCCGCTCAGGCAGTTGCGCCTCCTGCATCTGCACCCTCGTCTCAGGCGAGGCGGGCAACGTCCCGGGGCGCGCGAGCGCGCTGTTGCGCAGCGAGATCGACGCTGGCATGCGGCTCGCGTGCTCGCTGCTGCCACAGGCCGATGTCGCCGTACGCTTCGCTTACGGCTCACGCCTTGCCGAGGGCGAGGCCGCCATACGATGCGATGCGGTGGTCTCCGGCCTGCGGCAACTCTCGTCCGACGTATGGGAACTCAGCATTCAACCGGAGAAACGGCTCGACGCCGTGCCGGGCCAATACCTGCGCATCCAGGTGCCCGGCACCGGGAGCTGGCGCTCCTACTCGATCTCCTCCGAGCCCGATTCACCAGAGCGCCTGTCGCTGGTAGTGAAGATCCACCCGCAGGGTTCGATGGGAAGATACCTTCTGGAGCGCGCGGGGTTGGGTGACGCCTGCTGCGTGGAAGGCCCCTTCGGCGCCTTCACGCTCGGCAGCTGGCAAGGTCCGCACGTATTCATCGCCGGTGGCACCGGGCTGGGCCCAATCCTGCCGATGATCGACCAATTGCGCGAACGCCCCGGCCGTACGCCGGACACCATCCTCGCCTTCGCCTGCTCGCGCGAGGAGGGCCTTTTCCATCTCGACGAGCTCTCCCTGCGGCAGGACTGGATGGCGCGGCTCGATGTCCGGGTGGGGGTCTCGCGCCCCTCGCCCGCGTGGCATGGTCCGGTCGGGAACCCCCTCGCGCTGCTGGAGGACGCCGCCTTCAAGCCCGACAGCATCGTCTATGTGTGCGGCGCCCCCGGCCTGATCGAGGCAACGCGAGAACGCTGCAGCTCCCTGGGAATACCGCCCGAGAGGATCAGGGCCGAGCAATACCTCCCCGCCCCTGATACCGCCTGACACCACTTTTCACGCCCTACGGAGCCCCAGATGGAATTCACTTACGAGAACACGTCGCGCCGCGTCGAGATCGCCCCCGGCCGCAGCATGCACTATCACGAGGCCGGCTCAGGCTTTCCCGTGGTCTGCCTGCACGGCGGCGGCCCCGGCGCCTCCGGCTGGGCCAACTACAGCCGCAACATCGCAGCGCTCGCGCAAAATTTCCGGGTGCTGGCCTTCGATCTGCCGCAATTCGGTGGGAGCTTCAAGACCACCTTCGAAGAAGAACTGTATCCCGCCTTCGCCCGCGTGATCGATACTGCGCTCGGTGTGCTCGGCGTCGGGTCCGCACACTTCGTGGGCAATTCAATGGGCGGCGCGGTGTCCTGCTTTGTGGCGCATTTCAATCCGGCGCGCGTGGAGCGACTCGTACTTATGGGCCCGGGTGGCGTCTTCGGCAGCATCCTGCAACCCACACCGACCGACGCCCACTCGGAGCTCTTCGCGTACTACAACCCCGGCCCGCCCACCAAGGACAAGCTGCGCAAACTCTTCAACAGCTTTCTCTGCGACCCGTCGATGCTCACCGAGGACTTGCTGGAGATGCGCTACCAGTCCAGCATTGATCCGGAGATCCTCTCCGCGATGTCGGGCTACGGGATACAGCGGCTCGGGGATGTGCGCCCGATCCTGCCGGCCATCCGCCAGAAAGCGCTGGTGATCTGGGGACTCGAAGACAGGATCCTCACCCTGGACACGCCCCTCACCTTCGCGAAACTGCTGCCGTCCTGCGAGGTGCTTATGTACCCGAAGACCGGGCACTGGGTGCAGTGGGAGCGCGCCGCGGACTTCAACCGCGCCGCGACGGAATTTCTCCTGCGCGACTGAGCATGTCCGCCAAAGCCACCCCGCACACGATTATCGCGCGCAGTTCCCCGCGGGGGGCGAGCCTTGCGGAGTTGCTGGAGGCAGGATTCCCGGGGGATGCCTTTTTCCACGACGGAGTGCGCTGGATACCGTGGACGCCTGCATGCAAGGCTGTGCCCCGGCGACTGGCGGTGCGCCGCTATGCATCCGATGCAGATGCGCGCCTGCTGCACATGCTCGCGCCGGATGCGATTCTCGAACTGGAACTTAGCGACTCGCGCATCGGGGACGGTGGCATCACCTGCATCGCAGGGCTCGAGGGGGTGCAAAGCCTGCTTCTGGAGGGCCTGGACATCAGCGTCGAGGCTCTGGAGGCGCTGGCAGGGCTCGCGAGCCTCAAATGCCTCAGCCTTGCGCGCAGCGGCCTGGCGGGCTCGGGCATCGGCGCGCGGATAGCGCGATTCACGCAGATCGAACACCTGAATCTCTATCGCACACCGGTGGACGACGTGGAACTGGAGGCGCTCGCAGGGCTTGCATCCCTCGGCTACCTGAACCTCAGCGTCACCACCGTAAGCGATGCGGGTCTTGGCGCCTTGCGCGCGCACCAAAACCTCCGTGAACTTAACCTGTCCGGCAGCCTTGTGGGCGATGGCGCCATCGAGGCCCTGAGGGGCCTTCGAGGCCTGCTCAAGCTTCGGCTGACGGGCACATCGATCACGGACTCGGGGCTGTGTGATATCCACGCTCTAGGATCACTTCAGTTGCTGGATGTCTCGTTGAGCGGCGTGGGCGACCAGGGCATGGATCACCTCTGCAGCCTTCCGGGCTTGCAGGAGTTAAACCTTGATCGCACCCGCGTATCGAGCGAGGGGTTGAAGCGGATCACAGGCGGACTGCGGCTGCGCAAGCTCGTCGCCAGCCGCCTGCGTTGCTCGCAGGAAAGTCTTTCCGCGCTATCGGGCATGGACTCACTGGAAGAACTCGGGCTGCGCGCCACACCTGTCTCCGCCGCGACGCTGGAGAGTCTTGCCGCGCTGCCGCACCTGCATGCCCTTGACCTGCGTGACACGCCGCTCGAGGCAACGGCGGGCACGGCGCTGGGACAAATGCCTCAGCTACGCGAACTGCGCCTGTGGGGAACGAGGCTCGGACCACGGAGCATCGACCCGCTGGGCACCTTGACCAGGCTACGGTTGCTCCAACTGCCAGTGCGGGCGGTCGACGACCACAGCCTCGAACAACTTTGCACGTTGAAATCAGTCAGCGTACTTTTTCTCAGCGGGTGCGAAATCAGCGATACCGGGGCCTGCGCTCTGGGCAGCATGAGTGCACTCGAGGTGGTATACCTCGCCGACACGGGTATCAGCGATGCCGGCGTGGCGGCCATCGCCAGACTGCCTGCGCTTCGCGTTCTGGACCTGGCGCGCTGCCGCGTGGGCGATGCGGCACTCGCAGCACTCGCAAGCACGCCATCCCTTGGCGTACTTGACCTCCGCGACACCGGTGTGACGGACACCGGCCTGAGGAATCTCGCGGCTTGCTCCGCCCTGACCAACCTCTTCCTGTCCGGCACCGCCGTGCGCGGCACAGGACTGGCCCACTTGCAGGCGCTACGTGTGCTGGATCTCTCGGGCACGCACGTCGACGACGACGCACTGCCCGTGATAGGCACTCTTGCAGGCCTTGAGCGGCTGGGTCTCGCGGATACCGCGGTTACCGATGCCGGGATGCCTGCGCTGACGGGTCTGGCAAGGCTGGAGCGCCTGCGCATGGTCGGCTCCGGCGTCGGGGCCACGGGTCTCCAAGCGCTCTCCGGACTGCGCTGGTTACAACAAACGTGGCTGACAGGCACGAACGATGCGGAAACGGTGGACTGAGCCCCGTGGTCGCCGTTAATGTTCGGGCTCCCCGGCATCTCCGACGAAACAGGATCATCGCGTGACAGGCTACAGCCATGGCGCGCCTCCCGTCGGGAGCAAGGACACGCCCCCGAGGATAGCGCGCAATTACATCGGTGGTCGCTTCATCGACGCCGGAACACCCTTCCCCAATCTGAGCCCGGTGGACGGGCATCTGGTTGGCGAGGTGCGGGCCGCGGATGCGTCGATGGTCGATGCGGCTGTGGCAGCGGCGCAGGCGGCTCTTGCGGGCGACTGGGGCGCGATGGCGCCGGCAGTGCGCTTGCGCCTGCTGCGCGCTGTGGCCGATGGCATCGAGCAGCGCTTCGACGATTTCGTGGCCGCCGAGATGGCCGACACCGGCAAGTCGCTCACACAGGCCCGCAGTATCGATATCCCCCGTGGTGCCGCCAATTTCCGTGCCTTCGCGGAACTCGCGCAGGCACGGGCCGGTGAGTGCTTTCACACGCACACCGCAGACGGCCAGCGCGCACTGAACTACACCGTTCACCGGCCGCTCGGCGTGGTGGCGGTGATCTCGCCGTGGAACCTGCCGCTTCTGCTCCTCACCTGGAAGGTCGCGCCAGCGCTCGCCACCGGCAACGCGGTGATCGCCAAGCCCTCGGAGGAAACACCCTCCACGGCCACGCTGCTCGCCGAGGTGATCGACCGCGTGGGGTTCCCGCCGGGGGCCTTCAACCTGCTGCACGGGGGCGGCCCCGGGGCTACCGGCGAGTTCCTGTGCACACATCCCGGTATCGCGGGCGTGAGCTTCACCGGCGAATCGCGCACCGGCAGCGCCATCATGAAAAGCGCTTCGCCCACGCTGAAGAAACTGTGCTTCGAACTCGGCGGCAAGAACGCGGCGCTGGTCTTCGCGGATGCCGATCTGGAGGCCGCGGCGGCGGGTGTGGCGCGATCCTCGTTCACCAATGGTGGCCAGGTGTGCATGTGCACCGAGCGGGTGTACGTCGAACGCTCCGTGTTCGAGGCCTTCGTCGAGCGGGTTGCAGCGCACGCTCGGGCCCTCAGGCTCGGCTGGCCCGCGGAGGCAGACACCGATATGGGCCCCATGATCTCCACCGCGCACCGCGACAAGGTGCTGGGGTGTTATGAACAGGCGCGCGCGGACGGCGCTGTCTTTGCGTGCGGCGGCGGCGTGCCGCGCTTCGGTGATGCCCGCGATGACGGCGCCTGGGTGGAGCCAACCGTGATCACAGGGCTAGCCCGGCACGCGCAGGCGCTGCGCGAGGAGATCTTCGGGCCGATTTGTCATATCGCCCCCTTTGACACAGAAGACGAGGCCGTGGCGCTCGCCAACGACAGCGACTTCGGCCTTGCCGGCGTGGTGTGGACGAACAACCTCTCGCGTGCGCATCGGGTGGCAGAACGCATCCAGGCCGGCATGGTGTGGGTGAACTGCTGGTACCTGCGCGACCTGCGCACACCTTTCGGCGGCGTTAAACTCTCCGGCTTCGGACGCGAGGGCGGCATGCACTCGCTAGATTTCTTCGCGGAACCCTCGACCATATGCATCAAGCTCTGAATACAGCAGACATCGACACGCTCGCCGCTCGCCTCGACGGCGCAGCGCGCGAGGCGCGGGCCGTGGCCCAGCTCTCGGCGGACACCGCGCTCGACCTCGCGGCCGCGTACGCCGTACAAGCCGCCTCGATAGGTCGCCGGCTGGCACGCGGCGAACGGCAGGTGGGCGTGAAGATGGGCTTCACCAGCCGCGCCAAGATGCAGCAGATGGGCGTCTCGGATCTCATCTGGGGAAGGCTTACGGATGCCATGCATCTGGACGCAGGGGCAGAGCTGCCCTTCGCGCGCTTCATCCACCCGCGCGCAGAACCCGAGATCGCCTTCCGTCTGGCGCGGCCGCTCGCGGGCAACGTGAGCCTGGCGCAGGCGATGGCGGCGGTGGATGCCGTCGCGCCTGCAATAGAGATCATCGACTCGCGCTACGCGAATTTCCGCTTCTCGCTCACCGATGTGGTGGCCGACAACTCCTCGTCCTCGGCCTTTGTGACCGGCACGTGGGTGGATCCTTCCCTGCTCGGCAGCAACGAACTCGACATGGCGCTGCTGGTGGACGGGCAGGTGGTCGAAAGTGGCACCTCGGCTGCGATCCTCGGCAATCCATGGGAATCATTGATCGAAGCCGCACGTCTGGCTTCCGTCGACGGCTCCGGGCTCGCCGCTGGCTGGATCGTGCTGGCAGGTGCTGCTACGGCGGCACACGCGCTCGCGCCCGGCATGCGGGTGAGCACACGGGCCGGCGTGCTGGGCGAGACCGGTTTTACCGTTTCCGGCACGCGGGAGACGCGAGCATGAAACAGAGCGAGGTCGTGAGCGGCAAGGCAAAGCCCCTGGGGCGCTTTCCGCACTTCCGCCGCGCGGGGGATTTCATCTTCGTTTCGGGCACCAGTTCGCGCCGCCCTGACAACAGTTACGTGGGCGTCGAGACAGGACCCGAGGGCACGGTGCAATTGGACATCCGCGCCCAGACACGTGCCGTGATCGAGAATATCCGGGACATCCTGCATGCTGCAGGCGCGGACCTCGCCGACGTGGTGGAGATCTCTTCCTTCCTGGTGGATATGCGGGACTTCCCGGGTTACAACGAGACCTATGGAGAATACTTCGACGTCAACGGCCCCACCCGTACCACCGTGGCGGTACACCAGTTGCCACACCCGCACCTGCTCGTGGAAATGAAAGCAGTCGCCTGGAAACCGCTGCACCCCACGGGTGACGGACATCGCGACTGAAATCCCGCTCACCCATCACCTGTTTACACACCAAAAAAGAGGACGACCCGGCATGATCACCCTCCCCCGCCTCGCAGGAACAGCCCTTGCCCTCGTGCTCGGCGCCACGGCGTCGGCCAGCGAATACACCCGCAGCCAGTGGTGGCCCTCGCGCTGGGGCGCGGAGGACCAGCTCGGCGCGCTGAACCTACTCACGCCCGCCAAGGTGTTAGAGGCCACGAAGCTGATCAGCACCGGCACGATCTACGACATGACCTTTGTCTACGAAGAGTCGATGCCGCTCTTCAGCCTCACGCCCATGCATCGCAAGTACACCCTGATCGTGCCCGGCGGCCCCACCGCCCCGCCCACGGGCGATAACAAGCTCTTCTGGAACGAGGACTACATCTCGGGCCACATCACGCAGGACGGCACGCAATTCGACGCCCTGGCCCACATGGGCACGCAAACAGGCAAGGCCGGCGACACCAACGAGCTGCGCTACTACAACGGCTTCACGCACGCCCAGATCGCCGACGGCCGCGGCTTCAGCAAGCTGGGCGTCGAGCAGGCAACGCCAATCTTCACGCGCGGCATCCTGGTCGACATCGCGGCACTCAAGGGGCGCATGCTCGAGCGCAGCGAGGAAATCAGCGTCGATGACATCAAGGCCGCGCTGAAAAAGCAGGGCATGTCGGAACGGGACATCACGCCCGGAGACGCGCTCTTCTACCACACGGGCTGGTCTGGCCTGTGGAAGACCGACCCCGCCAAATTCAACAGCGGCACGCCGGGCCTGAGCCCCGCAGCAGGCGACTGGGTGGTGTCCAAGCAGGTGCTGATGGTGGGCACCGACAACTGGGGCGTCGAGGCCATCCCGGGCCAGGATCCGAAGCTCTTCGCGCCCAACCACCAGAAATTCCTGGTCGAGAACGGCATCTACATCATGGAAAATCTGGATTTCTCGCGCCTGATCAAGGCGAACGTCCACGAGTTCGCCTTCGTGTTCGGGCCCGTGCCCTTCAAGGGAGCCACCGGCTCGCCGGGCCGCCCCTTCGCAATCCGCTGAACATCCACGCACACACCGGAGAACACTCATGGCCAAAGGAAAGATCGTTGCAGGCTTCCTTGCTCCCCATCCGCCGCACCTGGTGTACGGCGAGAACCCGCCGCAGAACGAACCGCGCTCCGAGTGCGGCTGGGAACAGCTGCGCTGGGCCTACGAACGCGCGCGTGCCGCGCTCGAGGCGCTGAAACCCGATGTGCTGCTGGTGCACTCGCCGCACTGGAACACCCAGCTCGGGCACCATTTCCTCGGCGTGCCGGAGCTCTCGGGCAAATCAGTAGACCCGATCTTCCCCAACCTTTTTCGCTACGACTTCAATCTGAAGGTAGACGTGGAACTCGCCGAGGCCTGCGCCGCCGAGGCGCACGCGGGCGGGCTGGTCACGCGCATGATGCGCAACCCCGGTTTCCGCGTGGATTACGGCACGATCACTACGCTGCATATGATCCGCCCGCAGTGGGACATCCCCGTGGTGGGCATCTCGGCGAACAACTCCCCGTATTACCTCGAACTCGGCGAAGGTCTGGGCGAGATGGACGTGCTCGGCAAGGCCACGCGCCGCGCCATCGAGAAGACCGGTCGCCGCGCCGTACTGCTCGCGTCAAACACGCTTTGCCACTGGCACTTCCACCAGGAGCCTCTGGTGCCCGAAGACATGACGCAGGAGCGCCCACAGAGCTACGAGGGTTACAAGTGGGACATGCGCATGATCGAGTTGATGCGCCGCGGCGAGACGGCAGAAGTCTTCCGCCTCTTGCCGCAGTTCATCCAGGAGGCGTTTGCCGAAGTGAAATCCGGCGCCTTCACCTGGATGTACGCGGCCATGGGTTATCCGAACATCCCCGCCGAGTTGCACGGCTACGGCAACGTGATCGGCACCGGCAACGCCGTGATGGAGTGGAACCTCGAGAAGCACCGCAAGGGATTGCGCGTCAACGATCAACCCGTAGCTGCCTGAAGCGCCACCACATACCGAGGCCACGCACCATGCCCGTCGTATCCGCCTTCCTCGTACACGGCAACCCGCTGCCGTTGCTGCAACCCAAAAATCCGCCGTGGAAGCGCCTGCACGCGGGCTACCGCGCTGCCGCGAAAGCGCTGGCAGACTCCAAGCCCGACGTGATCGCCGTGTATTCCACACAGTGGATCGCGGTGCTCGACCAGCTCTGGCAGACGCGCGCGCGCAGCAAGGGCGTGC
This sequence comes from uncultured Gammaproteobacteria bacterium, assembly GCA_903938575.1. GTDB lineage: Bacteria > Pseudomonadota > Gammaproteobacteria > Pseudomonadales > UBA5518 > UBA5518. The sequence goes on along the minus strand of CAJADV010000085.1, from coordinate 3,495 downwards.
ACGTCGACGAGAACTGGCACGACCAGGGCGACCTGAAATTCGATATCCGCGCTGATGTAGAACTCACCAACGCCGTGATCCGCGCAACGCCCGCCTTCGGCGTGCGCTCGAAGCCCGTGGACTACGACGGCTTCCCGATCGACACGGGCACCATCGTGGCGAGCCGCTATCTCAACCCGCGCGGGGAACTGCCTTTCGTGATCGCCTCGAACAACGTCTATCACGATGCGGACACCACCGCGAAGCTCGCGTCCACCGTGGTGCGCTGCGCCGACAAGCTCGGGCGTCGTGTGGCGCTGGTGGCAGTGGGCGGGCTCTCGGGCAGCATCATCCGCGAGGAGATCGACGTGGCGACGGACCACATCGCCTCCGAATCCGATGACGCATGGAACCGCCGCATGCTGGCGTTGCTGGAATCCGGCAATCGCAAGGCCATCCTGAAAGCGCTGCCCGCCTATGCGCAAGAGGCGCGCGTCGACATGGGTTTCAAGCATCTGTCGTGGATCCTGGGCGGAATCGGCAAGCGCTATGCGGGCGCGAAAGTGCACGCCTACGGCCCGACCTACGGCAGCGGCGCAGCGGTGGTGGAGTTCACACTGAGCTGAGCCGAAATCGCGGGCATGGCCCGCTCCTACACCAAGCCCCCGTAGGCGTAGGAGCCGGCCACGCCCGCGACATCCCCCGTAGGAACCGGCCACGCCCACGACATCCCCCGTAGGAGCCGGCCACGCCCGCGACATCCCCCATAGGAGCCGGCCACGCCCGCGACATCCCCCGTAGGCGCAGGCCACGCCCGCGACATCCCGCGTAGGAGCGGGCCACGCCCGCGACACGGCGCTGGTGCGCGGCCCTTGTCGCGGGCATGGCTCTCTCCTAGCTCCACGAACGCTCCGGTCCGTGACCGCGGTACGTTCTCGCAGCTAGAATCCCCGGGATCCTCACGAACGCCAGCGGAGCCCCCATGACCAGACGCGGCAACGAGAACAGCGCCGACCACGGCATGGGCCATTTCGGCTACCGGCAGTCGCTACAACGCAGCATCGGTTCTTTCGGCAGCTTTGCCGCGGGCGTGAGCTACATCTCGATCCTCACCGGCACCTTCCAGCTCTTTTACTTCGGCTTCGGCACAGCGGGACCCGCGTATCTGTGGTCGTGGCCCCTGGTGCTGGTCGGCCAGCTCGCGGTGGCGCTGTGCTTCATGGAACTCGCCGCGATGTACCCCATCGCGGGATCCGTCTACAACTGGTCAAAAGTGCTGGGCAGCCGCTTCGTTGGCTGGGCCGCCGGCTGGTTGATGCTCTCCGCATCGATCGTCTCGCTTTCCGCCACGGTGCTCGCGCTACAACTCAACCTGCCGCGGCTCTGGAGCGGTTTCCAGGTGATCGGTGACGGCAGCGGGCCCTACGATTACGCGACGAACGCCGTGGTGCTGGGCACGGCGCTCATCGTACTGACCACGCTTATCAACGCGCTCGGCGTGCGGCTGATGGCGATGATAAACAGCACGGGCGTGGTGATCGAACTCACCGCGGCCTGCCTGATTGGCGCGGTGCTGCTGATGAACATGGAGCGTGGCCCGGAGGTGTTCTTTTCGAGCAATGGCTACGGCGCCGATACGCCCGGCGGTTACATGGGCGCTTTCCTCATCGCGGCGCTCGCGTCCGGCTACGTGATGTACGGCTTCGACACGGCGAGTTCGCTCGGCGAGGAAACCCACGATCCACGCCACACGGCGCCCAAGGCGATACTCCACGCCGTGCTCGCCTCCTTCGTGATCGGTGGCGCGATCCTCTTCGGTGCCGTGCTGGCGGCGCCGGATCTCTCGGACCCGCGCATCGGCCAGAGCAGCGGCGGCTTGCAGTTCATCGTCGAGCAGGTGATGTGGGGGCCCTTCGGCAAACTGTTCCTCGTGTGCATCGTGGTTGCCGTGTCCGTGTGTTCGCTCGCGGTGCACACCGCCGCGATCCGGTTGAGTTTCGCGATGGCCCGTGACAATGCACTGCCCTTCGGCGAACTGCTGGCGCGGGTGAACCCGAAAACCCAGACACCCATCGTCCCCGCCGTGGTGATCGGCGTCATCGCCGCTGCGATACTGGTGGTGAACGTGGGGCAGCCGAAGATCTTCACGGTGCTCACGTCCATCGCGATCATCATGATTTATCTAGCCTACCTGATGGTCACGGCGCCGATGCTGCGGCGGCGTCTGCGTGGCGACTGGCCGCCGGCAGAACTGAGCGGGCACGGGTATTTCTCGATGGGGCGCTACGGCATGGCAGTGAACGTCGTGGCCGTGCTCTGGGGTGTGCTGATGGCGATCAACCTCGCCTGGCCGCGCGAGGCCGTGTACGGCTCGCCCTGGTACAACACCTGGGGTGCCTTCGTGTACATCGCCGTGATACTCGGTGTCGGCCTGGGGTGGTATGCGCTGCGTGGTCGTCATCGCATCGGCGTGCTGGAGTCGCATGCGGCGGAGACACCATCGAAAACCCGCTGACCGCAGCAGCGTCCCGGTGGCGCTTCCGCGGCGCCACGCGCCAAAGCCCTACGATCAACCCTGCGTCGACTCTCCGAGGTAACTGCGCGCACCCGCCAGCACCAGCCCCTGCACCGTGACCAACAACATGCGTGCGCCGCGGGATGCCTCTGCTCGGACATCTGCATGGCTGCCTGCAGTGATACCGGCCGCAATGCCTGCAGCGTTGCAGCGGCTGATGACCTCGGTGATCACCGCCTGCACAGCCGGATGCGCAGGGCCTTCGGGATGGCCCATAGCGAGCGAAAGATCTCGCGGACCGATCATCATCGCGTCCAGCCCCGGCACTGCGAGCATGGCATCAAGATGCGGCAACAGCGCCGCATCCTCGAACTGCGCGATCACCAGCGTCTCGCTGTTGGCGGCCTCGAGGTAGGCCGGTGCATCGGCGCCGTAGGCCATGTAGCCCGATGCGCGCGAAACACCCACACCTCGTTTGCCAAACGGCGGGTACTTCACCGCGTCCACCAGCATTCGCACCTCGGCTGCATCCACGAGCCCGGGCATCATCACGCCCATCATGCCGGCGTCGAGGTACTGCAACACGAGCTTGGGATCCTTCGACCCGATGCGCACCAGCGGCGTGATGCCGGCGCACTCGCAGGCGCGCACCACGTTCACGGCCTGCGCGGCATCGATCAGGCCGTGCTCGGCATCGAGCAGGTAGTAATCGAAGCCCGCAATGCCGCAGAGCTCCGCGAGTTGCGGATCGTCGGAGGTCGAGATCACGCCGCGGACAGTCTTACCCGCCGCCAGCGCAAGCCGCGTGCGATTGGGCTGGATGAACACGCTCAGGGGTCTCCTGTGCCGATGAACGTCATGCTGACGCCGGGCGCCGGCGTCTGCCCCGAGGGCTCCCAGCTGGGCCGCGCGCGCATCCCTGACATGAAACGCCCGATCCGTGGAAAGCGCTCGGCAATATCGGTGACGCCGATGAACGGAAACATCTCGATGCGCGGCGC
>CAJADV010000084.1 GCA_903938575.1 uncultured Gammaproteobacteria bacterium | reverse complement strand
GCATCCGGCGGGGGAAGATGCCGCGCCGCCACAGCCTTCGGAGCAGTACGCGTGGACATTCGATTCAGCCCGCAGGAACTCGCTTTTCAGCAGGAAGTCCGCGACTTCCTGATCACCGGCTGCCCAGCCGACATCCGCCACAAGGTCGAGCACGAGCTGCAGCTCGCGCGCGAAGACCATATCCGCTGGCAGCAGTCGCTCGCGGCGCGCGGCTGGGCCGGCGTCAACTGGCCGGTCGAACATGGCGGCACCGGCTGGAGCCCGGTGCAGAAGTACATTTTTTCCATGGAATGCGCACTGGCCCACACGCCCCGCATCGTGCCCTTCGGGCTCGGCATGGTCGGCCCCGTGATTTGCAATTTTGGCAACGACGCGCAAAAGCAGCGCTTCCTGCCCGACATCCTGGCCAGCCGAATCTGGTGGTGCCAGGGCTACTCGGAGCCCAACTCCGGCTCCGATCTCGCCTCGCTGCAGACACGGGCCGTGCGCGACGGCGACTACTACGTGGTGAACGGCACCAAGACGTGGACCACCATGGCGCAGTGGGCCGACTGGATCTTCTGCCTCGTGCGCACGGGTGGGCCGGAGCTGAAACCGCAGGCCGGTATCAGCTTCCTGCTGATCGACATGAAGACCCCGGGGGTGCGTGTCTCGCCCATCCGCCTGCTAGACGGCACACCCGAGGTGAACGAGGTGCTGCTGGAAAACGTGCGGGTGCCGGTGGAAAACCGCATCGGTGAGGAAAACCGCGGCTGGAGCTGCGCGAAGTACCTTCTCTCGCACGAGCGTACAGGTATCGCGCAGGTGGCACGCTCGCGGGTGCGCATGGCGCGGCTGCGGCGCCTGGCCGCAGACACGGCCGCCGGCGCGCAGGGCACACTGCTCGAGGACGCGTTCTTCCTGCGCCGCCTCGCGGACCTCGAGACCGAACTGCTGGCACTCGAATACACGGAGCTGCGCACGCTCGCCAATCTGAGCGCGGGCAAGTCGCCCGGCCCCGCTTCATCGATCCTGAAAATCAAGGGCACCGAAGTAGCGCAGGGCATCGACGAACTCTTCGTCGAGCTGGCGGGGCACTACGCCCTGCCCTTCGTGCCGGCGCAGTTCCAGCAGGGCTTTGACGGCAGCCCGGTGGGCCCGGGCGCGGCCATCGCGGCAGCGGGCACCTATTTCAATAACCGCAAGGCCTCGATTTACGGCGGCTCGAACGAGATCCAGCGCAACATCATCGCCAAGGAAGTGCTCGGGCTCTAACCGGGCGGCCCGGGCCGAGTAGCACACCGCGCGCACAGCAGGACACCGCACATGGATTTCGATTTCAGCGATGAACAGCAACTCCTGCGCGACAGCGTCGCGCGTTTCGTCCGCGAGCAGTACAGCTTCGATGCACGCAAGAAACTGATCGCCGGCGGGCAGGCCTTCTCACCCCCGCACTGGGCGCTGTTCGCGGAGCTCGGATGGCTCGCAGTACCCGTGCCGGAGTCCTGCGGCGGGCTGGGTGCGAGCACCGTCGACAACGCGATCATCCTCGAGGAGTTCGGCCGCGGCCTGGTGCTGGAGCCCTGGCTGCCCACACTCGTGCTCGGCGCCGGCGCGATCGCCGCGCTGGGCTCCGAAGCCCAGCAGACCGCGCTGCTCCCGCGGGTGATCGCGGGCGACTTGCAGCTCGCGCTGGGGCACTTCGAGGCAGCATCCCGCTACGACGCCTCCGCGATCACCAGCCACGCGACGCACCACGACGCAGGCTGGCTACTCGAGGGCGCCAAGTGCGTGGTGCTGAACGCACCGGCCGCCGATCTGCTGCTCATCACCGCGCGCGAGCCTTCCGGCGGCATCGGGGTGTTTGTGGTCGCCCCCGATGCGCCGGGCCTCAGGCTGCAGGCCTATCGCACCATGGACGGCGGTACGGCCGCAGAGCTCGCCTTCACCGGCCTCCTGCTGGCGCCCGAAGCGCGGTTGGGCGAGGCGCCCGATGCATTGCCGGCGCTGCGCGAGCTATTCGACCGCGCCGCGCTCTTTGCCTGCGCCGAGGCCGTGGGCTCCATGTCCGTACTCCTCCAGAAGACCGTCGAATACAGCAAGACACGGCGCCAGTTCGGCGCCCCGATCGGCAGCTTCCAGGCCCTCCAGCACCGCATGGCCGACATGTTCATCGAGCTC
>CAJADV010000083.1 GCA_903938575.1 uncultured Gammaproteobacteria bacterium | reverse complement strand
TGGCCGCACGCCGCCCGAACACCAGAAACACATTGCCGGCTTCGTGGAAATAGAGCCCGTAACCGGAATTCACGGCCACGTAGCCGTCGCCCACCGCCGCACCCGGACCCGACATGCTGCCGCCCCGGGCCGGCATGCCGTTCAGCGCATCGAAGTTGCGCGCCGTGTCGACATCCCACAGGAGCTTGCCGTCCTCACGCGCATAGGCACGCAGATGTCCGTCGAGATGTCCGGCAATCACGGCACCGGGGATCGCCGTCACGGCCGCGGAAATGCCGGGATCGCAGACTGGCCGCTTGTCGCCGCAGACATTCTGTTGCACCCGGCTCCACAGCAACTTGCCGGTGACCAGATCGACCGCGTGCATGCCCGGGCGCGCCGCGGCCGGATCGAGGAACTCGCCATTGCGGGTGTTGTTCATGTCGTTGACGGGCACGTACAGCGTAGTCCCCTCCACCGCCATCCCGAAGTGCACGCCGCCCTGGATGCTGCCGCGTGCGAGCGTGGTGCTCCACAGCAGTTCACCCTTTTTGTCCGGGTCCAGGGCAAAGACCTTCCCGTTCTTGTGACCGCTCGTGAGGATCTGGCGACCGTCGGGCAGGTCGATCAGTAACAGCGAGGAGCTGTGGTCGAAGTCGGGGCCTTTCTCGCTCGGGCAGTTGGGGTTGTCGGCCATCATGCAGGCCACGTTCCAGGCATCCCCGGCAACGGTCTGGCGCTGCCAGACACGCTTGCCGGTGGCGAGATCCACGGCAAAGATCGCGTCGCTGTTTTCATCGGCCGGCGAGGAGTAGTTCTCGCCGCTGCCGATGTAGAGCACGCCACGTCGCGTATCAACCACCGGGCTCGCCCAGATGGGGGTGCCCGAGGGACCGAAGCGCTCGGCACCGGCCGTGGTGCGGCCCAGATTCTTCGGCGCATCGGGGATCGGATGGAACTCCCAGCTCACCTCGCCCGTGCGCGCATCGAGCGCGGCGAGCTTGCCGCGGAAGGTGCAGCAGGGATAGGCAGGATTGGCCGCCGGCACAACCTCGAGCGAGGAAACCGGCACGAACAGCCGCCCGTCGTGCAGCAGGGGCGTGCCGGTCAGCGTGGCGCTGGGGTGATCGTCCATGCGACGCGACCACAGCAGCTTGCCCGTGAGCGCATCGACGGCGTAGAACTTGGCGAGGATATCGCCGAAGAAGAGCATCGGGCGCTCGCCCGCGCTGAGCACCACGCCGGTGCGCACCTCGGCCGCGGCCTCGAAGGTCCAGCGCGCGCAACCCGTGGCCAGATCGAAGGCATAGACCCGGCCGTCTTCGCTGCCTACAAAGACCGCACCCATGCCGATGGCCGGTTGCGAGCGCGCGCGCGTGGCGAAGGGAAAGCCATAGGCCCATTTGAGTTCCAGCCCCGAGAGATCGGCGGCACCGAGTCCGGCGACCTCCGCCGGCACGAAGCGTCGGGCGTCATGCCCCCAGCCCACTGCAGCACCCGGGCGCGTCTTGTCGAAGGTGGCCGCGGCACCCGTGCACTGCGTGGCGTAGCGTGCCTGCGGCAGCCCGTTGGCAAGCGAACGGCGCGTGATGTACTCGGCCACCTGCAGGCGTTGCGGCTCGCTCAAGGCGCGGCCCTGATCGGCCATCACACCGCGAGCCAGCGCGTTGACGATCGCTGCGGGCGGCATCAATTCCAGCCACTGCATGTGCGGGGCCTTGGACACGCTGCCTTCATGGCAGGAGGCACAGTGCTGCGCATACAGCGCTGCGCCCGGCAAGGCGGCCCGATCGGCGATCAGCCCGTCGGCAGTCGAGAACTCATCGGTAGATCGCAGGGTTTCTGCCGCATCCGCCACAAAAGCGGCGGCGCCAAGACCGGCGGCGAGCAGCAAGGCGAGGAGTGTTTTCAGAGGCGTGTGCATTGCATCGATCCCTTGTTGTTATGACCACGGCTTCAGTCATCCGCATCGTGCCATGCCCGGGGATAGAGTGCAGCATGCAGCTCAAGGCGAGCGGCCGGGCAGAATACTCATCCGCTGACAACCGCAGTCCGTGGGTTGCCCGGTCCGGCGCGCAGCCTGCAGGGGCCACGGCCAATCCCTGCGGTTGTTGCCCGGGCATCGTGTGTTTACCGTGTTCGCTCGTTCCAGCCTCACTCAGGATGCCGCATGCCGACTCTGGAGATCATCGATCGCAACGGCGAGCACCACAGCCTGAGTGCAAGAGCGGGCGATACTGTGATGGAGGTCCTGCGTGATGCCGGCCTGCCCATCGAGGCGGTGTGCGGTGGCTGCTGCGTCTGCGCGACCTGCCACGTCTATATCGACCCTGACTGGGTAGCGCGCCTCGAACCGGCCAAGCGCGGCGAGCTCGCGCTGCTCGAAGGTTGCCGCTACGTCGACCCGGCGCTGTCCCGGCTGGGTTGCCAGATCAGCCTGCGCCCCGAGGACGAGGGACTCGCCCTGCGGCTCGCGCCGGAAGAATGACTCAGCCGGCCAGCGGCAGCCGCGTCGTGTGCTTCACGCGCGAGAGCGCGATGGTGGATTCCAGCGAACTCACACCTGGCAGGTGGATGAGCTTCTTCTTCAGCAAACGCTCGTAGCTCTCTACGCTCTCGGCAACTATCTTCAAAAGAAAGTTCCAACTGCCCGAGACCGCATAGCACTCCATGATCTGCGGAACATCAGCCACCGCAGCCTCGAAACGCTCCAGGGAATCAGCTTCGCCGAGATCCACGCGAATGTGGGCGAAGGCCGTGACCCCCAGACCCACCGCCAGCGGATCGAGCAGCGACACCTGCCCGGTTATGACCCGCGCCTCGTGGAGCCGCCGCACGCGTTTCCAGCAGGGGGTATGGGACAGGCCCACGATGGCCGAAATGTCTGCGATGGAGCTGTTGGCGCGGTCCTGAAGTACGCGCAGAATGGCGATGTCCAGCGCATCCAGACGCAGCGGCGGGCGCTGGCCCTCTGCAAGCACGGCGAAGGCTGAATCCTTATTTGTATCGTCCATCTAAAGGACACTCTGCTTCTGTTTTCGGGCACAACAAGAATATATGTCCTACCCAGCGGTATCCAGCAACAATCCACCGGGCCAGAGCGAGTTCGCGCGGCACTGGCGGCTCCTGGCCGCCGCCACCGCGGGCGTGAGCTGC
>CAJADV010000082.1 GCA_903938575.1 uncultured Gammaproteobacteria bacterium | reverse complement strand
TCCGTCACAGGCATCCTGCGCATGACTCGCTCCGGTTGTCAGGGGGTTGATTCGCGAAGGACATCGAGCAGGCGGTCCACCTCGGCGGGCGTGTTGTACTGCGCGAAACCCACCCGGACCCCGCCTTCGGTTTCCCGGCCAAGCTTACGGTAGGCCTCGACGGCGTAGTTGTTGCCGCTCCAGACGAAAATATTGCGCGCGGCCAGCGCCTGCGCAATGGCATCGGGTGAGCGCGAGGCGCTGATGAACGACACCGTGGGCACCCGCCGGGACAGCCTGGCGGCGTCGGCAATGCCCAGCACCTGTGCATCTGCGAAGCCGGCAAGTCCGTCGAGCAGCCGTCGGGCCAGCGCATCCTCGTGTCCCTTGATCGCGCAGTAACCCGCCTCGATCGCCTTGCGCCGGCTCGGCCCCGCAGGCTCGCCCATGGTGCGGCCCAGCCAGGCGAAATGATCCACCGCCGCGGTGGTGCCGGCCATGCATTCACGGCTCAGGGTGCCGGTCTCGAACTTGTGCGGCAGTTCGTCGCCGGCAGGGCGGACGCGGTAGGCCACCAGTCGCTCCAGGTGCTCGCGCTTGCCCCAGAGAATCCCCTGGTGCGGACCGTAGAATTTGTAGGCGGAACAGACCAGAAAATCGCAGCCGAGCGCCTGCACGTCGAGCGGAATATGCGGGGCGGTCTGCACCGCATCGACATAGACCAACGCACCCACAGCATGGGCGCGCTGCACAACGCCGGGTATGTCGGTGATGGAGCCGATGACGTTGCTGGCGTGCGTGACGGCGATCAGGCGCGTGCGGGGGCTGAGCAGCGTCTCGAGCCGCGCGAGATCGAACTCGAAGGTCTCGAGCTCCCAGTCCCACCAGCGCACCGTGAGCCCGCGATCCTCGGCGAGCATCAGCCAGGGGCTCACGTTGGCCTCATGATCCATGCGACTCACGATGATCTCGTCACCGGGCTTGAACTCACGGCCCAGCGATCGGGAGATGCTGAAATTGAGCGAGGTGGCGTTCTGGCCGAAAACGATCTCGCCGGGGTCGCCAGCATTCAGGAAATCGCTCATGGCCTCATGCGCCGCATCCACGACCTCAACGGCAAGGCGGGTAGTGCTGAAGTAACCGCCGAGGTTGGCGTTGGTACGGATCAGGCAGTCACTTACGGCATCGACCACGCTTTGCGGGACCTGGGTACCCGCAGGGTTGTCGAAGTAAACCCGTGGCATATCGTTGTCGGTGATCGTCATGGACGGGAAGCGGGCGCGCACGGCCGCAATATCGAAGGGCATGAGGGTGCTTCCTGAGGGTTTACAGCAGCGGATGTTAGCCGCTCGATCGCTGGCGCGGGAGGATTCACGCGGATTTCCCGGAGGGCGTGAGCCGCTGATCCGAGCAGGCCGCCCACCGCGCCATCGACAAACTCCCACGGCGGGGGGCTAATGTCGCAAGACCACCGCTCCCGCTCTGCTGAACGTTCGTTTAAGATCTAGCCCTGCCACCTTGCCGAGCATCGCCATGCCAGCCGCCGACCAGCGTCTCGTGATCATCTGCCCGCACCGCACCGCAATCATCGCCCGGGTGCTGATGCGCAGCGACCAGACACTGGTCTTCGCCTGAGTGCCAACATGAACGACACCCGCGCGAACGACGGCGTGCTCGTACTGGCCTGCGGCGCGATCGCCCGCGAGCTGGAGGCCCTGCGCCGCGCGGGACCGCTGGCGCACGTGACGCTGCGCTGCCTTGATCCCGCGCTGCACAATCGCCCCGAGCGCATCGCGCCCGCCATCGACGCGGCAATCCGCAAACACAGCGAGAACTACGCGCGGATTTTCGTGGCCTACGCCGACTGCGGCACCGGGGGCGAGCTCGATCGCGTGCTGGAGACCCACGGCGTCGAGCGACTCCCGGGGGCGCACTGCTACGAATTCCTCGGCGGCACCACCCTTTTTACGGCGCTCGCCGAGGAAGAGCCGGGCACGTTCTATCTGACCGATTTCCTGGTGCGTCACTTCGAACGGCTGGTGCGCCAGGGACTCGGACTCGACCGCCACCCTGAACTGATGCCGGTCTACTTCGGCAATTACACGCGTCTTGTCTATCTGTCGCAGGTCGAGGACGCCGCGCTCGCTGAGGCCGCGCGTGCCGCGGCCGCCTGGCTCGGTCTGCGATATGAAGCACACCACACGGGCCTCGAGCCGCTGCATCGCTCGCTGGAAACACAGGTGCTGCAATGGCAAAACTGATCAGCATCTACTGGCGCGACATCCCCTCGCAGGTGGTGGGCCGCGTGGGTCGCGACAACTTCAAACGCGAACTCCCGCGCCGCTTCATGCAGGCAATTGACCGTGCCGCCATGCGCGCAGGCAAAGGCTCCAGCGACCTTTACCTCGCCGAATGGCGCCGCGAGTCCGAGGAAGTCGATGCCACGGATATCCAGGCGCAGGTCGCGCGCCGTGTCGCCGAGCTCGAGGCGCGATTCCCGCCCGAGTACCTCGAGGCGGTGGTGAAGGCCAGCGGCCTGATCGCCAACATCCGCCAACCACGTCCCGCAGGAGCTACCCCATGAGCCGCCGCCCGCATCGCGAACGCCGGGTGGCATCGGCTATCCATCAGCTGCCCTGGCGCCGCATCACCAACCCCTACCCGCCCATTGCGCCGCTCTCGGCAGACCACGTGGAGGCGATCGTCGACGGCGCCCTCGAGGTGCTCGAGACCTACGGCATGCGATTCCTCGAAGCCGAGAGCCGCCAGATCATGCGCGCGGCAGGGGCCCAGGTGGACGAGGCCTCGATGATGGTGCGCATGGACCGCGCGCTGGTGCTGGAGCGTCTCTCGCATGCCCCCGCGAGCTTCGGGCTGCGTGCGCGCAATCCGGCCCGCGACCTCGTGCTGGGCGGCAACCACGTGGTCTTCGGCGCCGTGGGGGGGCCTGCCTTTGTAAGCGATCTCGATCGCGGCAGGCGCCCGGGCACCTACGCCGAGCAGTGCGACTTCATCCGTCTGGTGCAGTCGCTGGAGATCATCCACCAGGAAGGCGGCGGCCCCTTCGAGGCGATGGATCTGTCGCCGGAATCACGCCACCTCGATCTCTATCTCGCGCAGCTCACGCTCACCGACAAGAACTGCCAGGGCTTTGTGCTGGGGCGCGAGCGCACGCTGGACTGCATCGCCATGCATCGCATCGCGCTCGGGGCCGATGACGCCTCGCTAGCGCAGC
>CAJADV010000081.1 GCA_903938575.1 uncultured Gammaproteobacteria bacterium | reverse complement strand
GGAGCTATCGCCTTCGGGGTGAATGCGCAGCTCCAGATAGTGGGTTTCCTCGTTGCGGAAAGGAAACCCCACCAGGTAATAGATCGCCCCTTCCTCGATGATCTCCTGGAACTGGAGCTCGCGCTTGTGGATCAGATCGCTGCGGGTGCCTTCCACTACCGCCTTGATCGGCACGCTGCCACCCGTGGGCTCGGTGCGCCGCACCGCGATGTTCAGCAGAGCCCGGTCATTGGCTCGCACCAAGCCATAGGCACGTGCGATCTCTGGTCGCAGGAAATCGGTCGCAAACAGGCTGTAATAGACCTCATAACGGCCGTACTGCTGCATTTCGGCGTGTGCGTTCTGCCATTGGATCGAGAGCAGCAGCGCGGCCAGCGCCAGCAGGCGTTTCATCGCGTCACCCGGAAAATGGCGGTCATGCCGAAGAGGTTCGGCAGCAACCGTGTTGCGAGTGACTCGGAGTCTCCGGCGTCGAGCACGACGCGGTCGAGGATGCGGATATTCTTGCTGCGGCACAGCGCTTCGAAGTCGAGGACCGTGCAGAAGTGTATGTTCGGTGTGTCATACCACGCGTAGGGCAGGAAGCGTGACACTGGCATATGCCCGCCACCGCCCAGCTGCAGCCGGCAGCGCCAGTTGCCGAAATTGGGGAAGGTGATGACGCACTGGCGTCCGATCCGCAGCATTTCCTCGAGCACCATGTGCGGGAATCGCACCGCCTGCAGGGTCTGGGTCATGATCACGGTGTCAAAGCTGTGGTCGGGGAAATTCCCGAGTCCCCGGTCGAGATCCTGCTCGATCACGTTGACCCCCGCCTCCAGGCAGCGCGCGATGCCGCGCTGGTCGATCTCGAGGCCGTAACCAAGCACGGCGCGCGAGGCGGCGAGGTCGAGCAGGAGGCGCCCGTCACCGCAGCCCAGATCGAGTACCCGCGAGCCCTCGCGTATCCAGCCGCGAACGGTGTGCTCAAGCTGCATGGGAGAGCTCCCGGTGTACACGCTTCAGGTACAACCCCAGCGCCTCGTGGTAACGCGCGACCGGAAGCAGAAAGGAATCATGCCCCTCCGCGGCTTCGATCTCCGTGTAACTCACGTCGCGACCCGCGCTGATCAGCGCATCCACGATCTCCCGCGAACGGGCCGGCGAGAACCGCCAGTCGCTCGAGAACGACATCACCAGGAAGCGGGCCGCAGCCCGGCGAAATGCCGCGGGAGCGTCATCGCCGAACTCGCGCGCGAGGTCGAAATAATCCAGCGCGCGCGTCATCAGCAGGTAGGTGTTGGCGTCGAAGTTGTCGGCGAACTGGTCGCCCTGATAGCGCAGATAGCTCTGTACCTGGAATTCGGCGTTGGACACTCCACCCTGCGTGAGCGAACCGCTGCGCAGCTCGCGGCCGAATTTGTCGCCCATCAGCTCGTCGGAGAGATAGGTCACATGGCCCACCATCCGCGCGATCGCCAGTCCGCGGCGCGGCGCGCTGCCGTGCTCTAGAAACCAGCCGTCGTGGAAGTCCGGATCTGCCGTGATCGCTTGCCGGGCTATCTCGTTGAAGGCGAGATTCTGGGCCGAGAGCTTGAGCGCCGCGGCGATCACCACGCAGTGCGCGATGCGATCCGGCAGGTCGATCGCCCAGAGCATCGCCTGCATGCCGCCCAGACTGCCGCCGATCACGGCTGCCCAGCGCGCGATGCCCAGCCGATCCGCCAGACGCGCCTGCGAGGCCACCCAATCACGCGCCCCGATCACCGGAAACTCGGGCCCCCAGGGGCGGCCGGTTGCCGGGTTGATGGAGGCGGGTCCGGTACTGCCGGCGCAGCCGCCGAGGTTGTTCAGGCTGACCACGTGGAAGAGTTGTGTGTCGATCGGTTTGCCGGGTCCGATGCAGTGATCCCACCAGCCGGGCTTGCGGTCGCTGTCGCTGTGCAACCCGGCGGCGTGGTGCGTGCCGCTCAGCGCGTGGCAGATGAGAATGGCGTTGGAGCGGCTGGCGTTCAGTTCGCCGTAAGTCTCGTAGACGATATCGTAGGCCGGCAGCGACTGGCCGCTGCCAAGCGCCAGCGGCTGGTCGAAGTGCTCGACCTTGGGGGTCACGATGCCGACGCTGTCGGACTTCGGCTCGATAGACATCGGGTAGGGGTTCTCTGCAAGGGGAGGCAATCTAGCAACTGGGCAGCGCGCCGGTCACAGGCCGGGCACGATTCCCGGGGGCATACCGAACTGCGCAGCCATGGCCGCGAGAAGCTTGCCCAGCACGTTGATCACAACGAAAACCAGTATGGGTGAGAGATCCAGTCCGCCGATCGGTGGCACCAAGCGCCGGAAAGGCCCCATTACCGGCTCGGTCAGCTGGTGCAGCAGCGCGAGCGCCGGGTGATGGGTCTGTGGCGCGATCCAGCTGAAGATGATCAGGCCAAGGATCGCGAAGAAAAACAGATTGACCGCCAGCGAGAGCACACCGATCAGGCTCCAGACCAGGATGATAAGCAGGTTCGCCGGCCGGTAACCCATCAGTGCCAGCGACGCGATGATCGAGGCCGTCTGTACCAGCAATGCCAGCACCACCGAGGCGGTATCGAGTTTGCCTATGGCCGGTATCAAGCGGCGCAGCGGCAGCAACAGGGGGTTGGTCACCCGCACCACGAACTGCGAGACGGGGTTGTAGAAATCAGCTCGTGCCAGCTGCAGCATCAGCCTGATGAGCACGGCAAACAGGAACAGGCTGAGTGCAGTCTGGATCAGGTAATTGAAAATTTCGCCCAAGAGGTTCATGTCGCCCGCTCTCCTGTGGTTCTGTCAGCCCGAAGCGCCTTCATCTGCAAGCTCCCGCGAGCGATCGCAGGCTGCGGTCATCGCTGTCTCGACGATGCCGCGAAAGCCCGCCTGCTCGAAGGCCCGGATAGCCCGCTCGGTGGTTCCTCCCGGCGAGGTAACCCGCCGGCGCAGCTCGATGACATCGACATCGCCCTCGAGTGCCATTCGAGCCGCCCCGAGCGCGGTCTGTCCCGCCAGCCTTGCCGCAAGCTCCGGGTCCAGACCGAGCATCTCGCCCGCGCGCTGCATCGCCTCGATGAGCAGGAATACGTAGGCCGGGCCGCTACCCGACAGCGCGGTCACGGCGTGCAGCAGTTCCTCCCGATCCACCCATGCAGCATAGCCGACGCTCTCCAGCACCTCGTGGGCGATCCGGCGCTGTTCCGGGCGCACATGCGTGTTGGCAAACAGCACCGTGGCACCGCATTGCAGCATCGCCGGCGTGTTCGGCATGCAGCGCACGACGGCCGTATCCTCCCCGAGCCAGGTGGCGATCGAGGCGATGGCCGTGCCGGCTGCAATCGAGATCACCAGCGGTCTGTCGACGCCAACCGTCTCGCGGATGTCCAGGCAGGCGTTGCGCATCATCTGCGGCTTTACGGCCAGCACCACGATATCGGCACCGCGCACCGCAGCGGCGTTGTCGCTGAACGTCGCCACACCGAGGTGTGCAAGCCGCGCGAGCGAGGCCTCCAGGGGGTCGCTCACCCGGATGTTCGCCGCTCCCCAGCCGCGTGCGAGCAGGCCGCCCACCAGGCTGCCGGCCATGTTGCCGCCGCCCACGAAGGCGATGGAGGAAGCGTTCATATCGGTGCTCCGTGTTGCGGCTCTCGCGGCTCTCGCGGTAGGGATTCCTGCGGGGCCTCGCGTGGCGGGCGTCCCCCGAACAAAGCCGTCCCGATACGCACCAGCGTGGCGCCCTCGGCGATCGCGGCCTCTATATCGGCGCTCATGCCCATCGACAGCGTGTCGAGTTGCGGGTGGGCGATGCGTAGTTCCTCCAGCAGCCTGCGCAAACGCGCAAAGGGCTCGCGTTGTGCCAGCGGGTCGGGCGTGGCCGCCGGCAGCACCATCAGACCACGCAGGCGCAAACGCGGCATCCCTGCAATGGCCGCCGCGAGGGCGGGGAGTTCGGCGGGTGTCGCCCCACCTTTGGTCTCCTCGCCGCTCAGGTTGACTTCGATACAGCAGTCGAGCGGGCCTTTGCCCTCGGGACGTTGATCGTTAAGTCGCTGGGCGATGCGCAGCCGGTCGATGGCATGCACCCAGTCGAAGGAGGCGGCAATCACGGCCGTCTTGTTCGCTTGCAAACGACCCACGAAATGCCACGTCACAGGGAGGTCCGCCAGCGCCGCGAGTTTGGGCAAGGCCTCCTGCACATAGTTCTCGCCGACGTGGCGCAAGCCTGCGGCCACCGCTTCGCGGATTCGCTCGGCGGTCTGGGTTTTCGATACGCCGACCAACGTCACCGCATCCGCCGCGCGCCCGCTTGCCCTCGCAAGGCGAGCGGTCTCGGCGAGCAACTGTTGCGTTCTGTCGGCGATGCTATCCATCAGGTGCCTGGTGCTGGGGGGCTGGATTCGGGTTGCCTGCCCCGTGCGCCTTTACCGCTGGGTGGCCTGAGCTATTATACGGACGGGCGCGGGCCCGTGCCCGTCTGCCACCGCCTTTGTGGTTGCGACACACTGTTTCCGGGAGATCCGAATGGACATCACCGAGCTCCTGGCCTTCTCGGCAAAGCAACGCGCCTCTGACCTTCACCTCTCTGCGGGACTGCCGCCGATGATCCGCGTCGACGGGGATGTTCGCCGCATCAATCTCCCGCCTCTTGAGCACCGGCAGGTCCACGATCTCATTTACGAGATCATGAACGACAAGCAGCGACGCGACTATGAGGAGTTTCTCGAGACTGACTTCTCCTTCGAGGTACCGGGGGTGGCGCGCTTCCGCGTCAACGCCTTCAACCAGAATCGTGGCTCCGGTGCGGTGTTCCGTACCATCCCCTCCAAGGTGCTCACCATGGAGGAACTCGGCATGGGCCAGGTGTTCCGTGATATCTCCTCCGAGCCGCGCGGGCTGGTGGTGGTGACGGGCCCCACGGGTTCGGGCAAGAGCACCACGCTCGCCGCGATGGTCGATTTCATCAACGACAACAAGTATCACCACATCCTCACCATCGAGGACCCTATCGAATTCGTCCACGAATCCAAGAAATGCCTCGTGAACCAGCGCGAAGTGCACCGCGACACGCACGGCTTCGCCGAGGCCCTGCGCTCGGCGCTGCGGGAGGACCCCGACATCATTCTCGTGGGCGAGATGCGCGATCTCGAAACCATCCGCCTTGCTCTCACGGCTGCCGAGACCGGCCACCTGGTGTTCGGTACGCTGCACACCACCTCGGCGGCCAAGACCATCGACCGCATCGTCGACGTGTTCCCTGCGCAAGAGAAGTCGATGGTACGCTCCATGCTTTCGGAGTCGCTGATGGCGGTGGTCTCGCAGACGCTGCTGAAGAAAGTCGGGGGCGGCAGGCTGGCCGCGCACGAGATCATGCGCGGGACGCCGGCCATCCGTAACCTGATTCGCGAAGACAAGGTTGCGCAGATGTACTCGGCGATCCAGACGGGCAGCAGCATCGGCATGCAGACCATGGACCAGTGCCTCGCCGATCTGGTCGCCAAGCGCCTGGTCACCCGTGATGCGGCCCGCGAGAAGGCCAAGATGCCCGATAACTTCTGAGCCCGCAGGGCCCTCGCACAGACGGAGTTTTACGCATGGATACCGCAGCCCCTGCCAAGAAAGACATCGAAGTCCAGGACATGCTTCTCCGGATGGTCGAGAAGAAGGCCTCCGACCTTTTCGTCACGGCCGGGGTTGCTCCCTGCATCAAGGTGCACGGCAAGCTGCACCCG
>CAJADV010000080.1 GCA_903938575.1 uncultured Gammaproteobacteria bacterium | reverse complement strand
GCTCGCTCTTGCGGCTCATCTTCGCCACGCCGCCCTCGTGGCTGATGCCGGGCGGTCGCACCGGGCGCGTGTATCCCGGCACCCGCATGCACGAGATCATCTCGAGTGGCGCGCCGTATCCGATCAAGAGCCTTTGGGCGCACAACTACGGTTTCGGCACCCAGGCGCCGCGCCGCAACCGCTTCATCCGCGAGGCACTCCCGCAGCTCGATCTCTTCGCGGTCTCGGAGCTGGTGTGGACGCAGGCTGCGCAACTCGCCGACATCGTGTTGCCCGCCACCAGCTACTACGAGGAAGAGGCCGACGTCGTCGCCAGCTGGAACAACATGTACGTGCAGCTGCGCACCCGCGCCATCGATCCGGTGGGCGAGGCCAAACCCGATTGGGACATTTTCAAGGGCGTCTGCGAACGGTTGGGGCAGGGCGAGCACTGGCGCATGAGCGCGATGGAGGCCTGCGAGCAGATCGTGCGTGAGGCCACCGACCCCTGCATCCGCGACATGTCCTGGGAGGAACTGCGCGAGAAGGGTGTGACGCGCGCGGCCATGCCTTCGCCGCACGTACCTTTCGCAGATCTCAAATTCCCCACGCCTTCGGGGCATATCGAGGTGTACACGGAATCGCTGGTGCAGCACGGGCAGGGCGTGCCCACCTTCGAGGAGCCGCTGGAAGGCAACCGCCGCGACAAGGCCCGTCGCTACCCGCTCACCTTCATGAGCAATCACTCGATGTATTCCGCGAACGCCACGCACATGATCCTGCCGTGGATCCGCGAGGTCGCACCCGAGCCGCGCGTCGAAATGCACCCCCACGACGCCGCCGCGCGCGGCCTGCAGGACGCGGACGCGATCCGCATCTACAACGACCGCGGCGCCTTCGTGGCCCATGTGCACGTGACCGAGGGCATCAAGCCGGGTGCGCTGAATCTGAGCCAGGGCTGGTGGCCGGAGCATTTCATCTCGGGCCACTACTCGGATCTCACGCAGATGCCGCTGAACGCTGCGCAGGAAACCATTCTCGAATCGAACTACCCCGTCTACGACTGCCTGGTCGAAGTCGAGCGGGCCATGGTGGAGGCGGTCTGATGCGCGTCGAGAAGCAATTCCTGATCGATATCTTCCGCTGCATCGGCTGCGACACCTGTTCGGTGGCCTGCAAGATGGAGAACGGCCTGCCGGTGGGCGAGAACCGGCTGCGCATTCTTAACCCGCAGCAGCGCACCGTCTTCGACAAGCCCGTGGGTTCCTACCCGGAGTTGAAGATGGAGTGGTGGCCCGTGATGTGTCAGCACTGCGAGGACGCACCCTGCATCGACGACTGTCCGACCTGGGCTATCCACCAGCGCGAGGACGGGCTGGTGGAAATCGACCCGGAACTCTGCATCGGTTGCCAGAACTGCGGCGCGGCCTGCCCCTACGACGCGATCAGTTTCGATTCCGCACTGGGCACGGCGGACAAGTGCAATCTCTGCGACCACCGCGGCCCCGAGCAGCCCGAGCCGCCGTGTGTCATGACCTGCCCCACGCGCGCGATCATCCTGGTTGATGCCGACAAGGCCGACGCCGCAGTGCAGGAGTGGCGGCCCGGCCGGGACGTTCACCGCTTGAACGAAGACGCCGGCACGCGCCCCACCACCCGCTACCTGTTCCGGGACTGAGCCCATGAGCAACGCCGATCCCATTGTCATCGTCGGGGGCGGACAGGCCGCCGGACAACTCGCGGATTCACTGCGACGCGAGGGCTACGGGGGCGCGGTCACGGTGCTCTGCGACGAGCCCATGCCGCCCTACCAGCGCCCGCATCTCTCCAAGCTCTATCTGGCGGGCATTCTCGACCACGAGAAACTCCTGTACCGGCCGCGCGACTTCTACGCCGAACGCGGCATCACGGTGATGAGTGGGCGGCGCGCGACCCGCGTCGACGCTGCCGCGAGGCAGCTTCATCTGGACGATGGCAGCACGCTCCCGTACGCAGGGCTCGCGCTCTGCACGGGTGCGGTAGCGCGTCGGCTGCCGGTGCAGGATGCCGATGCCTCGGGCGTGCATTGCCTGCGCACGCTCGCTGACTGCGAGCAACTGCGCGCCGCGTTGCCCGCCGCCACGCGCGTGGTCTGTGTGGGCGGGGGGCTGATCAGCCTGGAAGCGGCAGGTGTGATGGCGGCGATGGGCAAGCACGTGACGGTGCTGGCCGCGCAGCATCGTGTGATGGAGTCTGCGGGCACGCCCGAGGTCGCGGCGTTTTTCGCGGCCGAGCACCAGAAGCGCGGAATCGACATCCGCACCGGCTGCAGCGTGACCGGCATCGACACCGAAAATGGCGCCGTCTGTGCCGTGCTCACCGCGCGCGGCGAGCGCATCCCCGCAGACCTCGTGCTGGTGGGCATTGGCGTGGAGCCGGAGGTGGCGCTCGCGCAGGCCGCAGGTCTCGCCTGCGACAACGGTATCGTTGTGGACGAATTCGCGCGCACCAGCGTCCCGAGTATCGTGGCCGCCGGAGACTGCACGCGCCACCCGAACGCGATCCTGGGTCGGAGCCTGCGGCTCGAATCCGTGCACAACGCGGTGGAGCAGGCGAAGACCGCGGCCGCTACGCTCTGCGGCAAGCAACGCGCTTACGCGCAGGCGCCGTGGTTCTGGTCCGACCAACTGGGCTTCAGGCTGCAGATCGTGGGCTTGGCAGGGCGCGAACCGCGCACGGTGCTGCGCGGTGATCCCGCCTCGGGCAGCTTTGCGGTGTGGTGTTTCGAGGGCGAGCGGCTGGTGGCCTGCCAGTCCGTGAACCGCCCGCGCGAATACATGGCCTGCCGCCGCATGCTGGAGAACGATCTCCTGCCCACGCCCGCCGAGGTGGCGCATCCGCGCTTTGATCCAGAGGCGCGACTGCCGCGCAAGGCGCCACTCGCCTTCCAGCGTCGTTCCGTTCCGGGCGTCGTTGCCTGAGCCCTCAGCGAGGTGCCAGTGCCGGTGGGGCCGGCAGAAGCCCTCCGAGCGATGAGGCCTCGCCGGGGCGCTTCAGCACGCGCCCGCCGAGCATCACCATCGACACCCGCTCAAGGGCACTGATGTCTGTCAGCGGATTTCCCGGCACGGCGATGATGTCGGCGAGCTTCCCCGGTTCCACGGTGCCGAGCCGGTCGTCCCAGCGCAGGAGTTCGGCGGCCACCCGCGTGCCGGCCTGGATGGCGTCCATCGGTGCGATGCCTGCTTCGACAAACACGGCGAATTCCCGGGCGTAGACCTTCGGATCGGCGCTCCCGGCGCCGAGATCCAGACCGATAACAACCTTCACGCCGCCGCGGTGAGCGCGTGCGATTGCCGATAGAAAATCGCCCCTGCCGTGCTTGGTGTAGTCGTCGTTCTTGTCTTGCGCACGGAGTGTGTGGTCGCCCGTGGCGTAGTAGTCGCCCAGATACACGGTAGGCACCAGGAATGTGCCGCGCTTGGCCATCATCCGGATGCCTTCGTCGTCGATATACGTGCCGTGTTCGATCGAGCGCACGCCGGCCGCGACAGCTTGCTTGATGCCCTCGGTAGCGTGTGCGTGAGCGGCCACCGGAATGCCGTGGCGACTCGCTTCTTCCACCGCGGCGCGCAGTTCCTCCGGCGAGAAAGCGACGTTGCGCGGATCGTCGCCCACGGACTCGAAGGCGCCGGTGACAAGCAGCTTGATCCAGTCCGAGCCGTACTTCACTTCTTCGCGCACGGCCTTGCGGATTGCCTCCGGACCGTCAGCGATCAGGCCGTCGGGATGAACACGCTGTTCGGGCGAGAGGTAGTTGATGTCGCCGCCGCCCCCGGTGATCGAGATGTAATGCGCCGCGCCGGTCATGCGCGGGCCGATGAAGACGCCGTTGTCGATGGCCCGACGCAGATCCTGGTTGCCATAGAAGACGTCCGCATCCCCCATCACGCGCACGCCGGTCCAGCCGGCGAGCAGCAGTCGCTGCAACCCCGCCAAGCCCATCAGCGTCTTGTATGCAGAGGAATGGGCCAGATGCACCTGCTGGTAGTCGTCGCCAAACATCAGCGGGTGTTCGTGTGCGTTGATCATGCCGGGCATCAGCGTGGCGTCACCGAGTTCTATCACCTCGGCGCCCGCCGGGATCAGCGAGCGATTGCCAATGGCCACGATACGCTCGCCCTCGATCAGTACCACTGCATCGCTGAGTGCGATCTTGCTGCGGCCGTCGATCAGGCGATCTGCCACCAGCGCGATGGTGGTGCCGGCTTCCGCACTGCAGGCGATGAGTGCGATTGCGGCTGACGCGAGCCAGTTGCGG
>CAJADV010000079.1 GCA_903938575.1 uncultured Gammaproteobacteria bacterium | reverse complement strand
GTTGCCGGTTCCCTGGAGGCCCTGGAGCCCGGGGGGTTCGGTATCGTGCTTGGCAGTCTGCTCGCCCGCTCGCTCGGGGTGGATGTTGGCGACATGGTTACTGTGATGTTGCCCCAGCTCACGGTGACCCCGGCGGGCGCGTGGCCGCGCATGCGGCGCTTCCGGGTGGTCGGCCTGTTCCGGGTCGGCGCGCAGGTCGATGCCGGCAGCGCAATGATCCATCTCGCCGACGCTGCAAGGCTCTACCGCACAGGCCACGGCGTGCACGCCGTGCGACTCGTACTCGAGGAGCCCTCGAGCGCACCCACCCTTGCCGCGCGTATTGCCGCCCTGGAGCCGGCTCGGGCCATTGAGGACTGGAGCCGCACGCAGGGAACGCTCTTCAGCGCCGTGCGCATGGAGAAGCGCATGGTGACGCTGCTGCTCATGGTGGTTGTGGCGGTGGCAGCCTTCAACATCGTCTCCATCCTCACCATGGTGGTGGCGGAAAAGCGCGGTGCGATCGCGGTGCTGCGCACCATGGGCGCGTCGCCCGCGCAGATCATGGCCATTTTCGCGGCACAGGGAACGCTTACGGGCCTCGCTGGCATTGCCGCCGGGCTTGCGCTCGGGATCCCGGCGGCGGTCAATGCAGGCGCGATACTCGCCTGGTTCGAGGAGCTGCTGGGTCAGCGGCTCTTCGATCCTAACGTGTATTTCATCAGTTACCTGCCCTCGCAGCTGCAGCGCGGTGATGTGCTCCTCGTGAGCACGGCCGCCCTTGCACTGTGCGTGCTCGCCACCCTCTATCCCGCTCGTCGGGCGGCGGGCATCGGTCCGGCTGAGGCCCTTCGATATGAGTGATATGGCAATTCCCGCAGACGTCGTGCTGGCCTGCCGTGCGCTCTGCAAGTCCTACCGTGAAGGGTCTGCAGAACTGCGCGTGCTCGATCATCTCGAGTTCGATTTGCGGCGGGGCGAGCGACTCGCGATCATCGGCCAGTCGGGCTCGGGGAAAAGCACCTTGCTCAACATGCTCGGCGGGCTCGATGTGCCAGGGTCGGGCGAGGTGTGGCTCGACGGCAACCGCATCAGCGCCTTGGGCGAGCGCGAGCGCGGCTGGCTCCGTAATCGCGCCCTTGGCTTTGTCTACCAGTTCCATCATCTGCTCGGCGAATTCGACGCCGAGGAAAACGTCGCGATGCCATTGCTGATCCGTGGCGAGTCGCCGCGCGTGGCGAGTGAGCGTGCCCGGGCGATGCTGGCGCGCGTGGGTCTCGCCAAGCGCCTCGATCACAAACCGGCCGAGCTTTCCGGCGGTGAGCGCCAGCGTGTGGCGATTGCGCGGGCCTTGGTTGGCGCGCCCCACTGCGTCCTGATGGACGAGCCTACCGGCAACCTCGACGAGACCACCGCCGCCGGCATACACGCATTGATGGACGAGCTCAATCGCGACGGTGGCATCAGTTTCGTGGTGGTCACGCACGATCGCGGGCTCGCCTCGCGCATGGATCGCGTGCTGCGGCTCTCGGGTGGGCGACTGCACCCGGAGCCGCCGTGAATTTTCCGTGGCGTTTCGCCTTCGCGGTCGGACTGCGCTACGCGGGACGTTCCCAGCGCGGTGCCCTGGTGGCATTCATCTCGCGCGTATCCAGCGCGGGTCTCGTGCTGGGCGTTGCGCTGCTGGTGTTGGTGCTTTCCGTGATGGACGGCTTCGAGCGTGAACTGCGCGAGCGCATCCTGTCTCTGGTGCCCCACGTGACGATCCAGCCCCTCGAGCCCGTACGCGACTGGCGAGGGTTGGTCGCGGCGGTAGAGGCGCATCCCGAGGTGCTCGCTGCAGCGCCCTACGCGGACGTTCAGGGGCTGCTGATGCACCGGGGCAAGGTGCTGCCGGCGCTGATCCACGGGCTCGACCCCGAGAGCGAGCAGCGCATCTCGGTCATCGGCCGCTATACCGCTCCGGGCGCGCTCGACAAGCTCGAGGGCGATGCCGCTGCCGTGCTGCTCAGCAAGTCGCTCGCCGATGGTCTGGAGATCAGCGCTGGCGAGGAACTGGTACTGCTGGTCCCCGAGTTGAACCAGCGCGGCCAGGTCGTTCCGCGCAGCCAGCGCGTCCGGCTTGCCGGGGTGTTTGCTACCGGCACCGAGGTCGACAACCTGCTGGCGCTGACCTCGCTTGGTCTCGCGCAGCGGCTGCGCGGCGCTCCGGATGCTGCGCAGGGCGTGCGTTTTCAGGTGCGTGAACTCTTTGCCGCGCCGCGAGTGCGCCGCGAAGTGGAGCAGGGGTTGGGGCCGCGTTATCCCGGCATCGACTGGACCCGCACCCACGGCAACCTCCACGAGGCCATTCGCATGTCCCGCAATCTGGTAGGCGTGTTGCTGTTCCTGATCGTGGCGGTGGCGGCTTTCAATGTGGTGTCCACGCTTTTCCTGATCGTGAAAGACAAGGAGGGTGATATCGCGATTCTGCGCACGCTGGGTGCCAGTCCGGCCTCGATCATGCTGATTTTCGTGATTCAGGGCACGCTGATCGGACTGGTGGGTGCGCTCGCGGGAGGTGCCGTGGGTGCGCTGCTGTCGCTGGTGGTGACTGACGTGGTGAGCGCGGTCGAACGCCTGTTCGGCATCCAGTTCCTGCAGTCCTCGGTGTACCCCGTGAACTACCTGCCGGCGGACCTCTCCTTCGCCAACGTGGCGCTGGTGTGCTGCGTTGCGCTGGGAATGAGCTTCGCCGCGACCCTCTACCCCTCGTGGCGCGCCGCGCGCATGCACCCGGCGGACGTTCTGCGATACGAGTGATCCGCTCGCGTACTGCAGGCTTGCAATCGGTGCGCAGACACGGCTGAATGGAGCTAACTCGAACCCAAGGATGGGTGACGGCATGTATGCAAGGATGCTCCTCGCCGCGGCAGGCATTGCCGCAGTCAGTCAGTTCCCCACACTCCCGCCCCAGGCACTCGTTACAGCGTGTCTGCCGCTCCTTTTGCCGGCGCTCTTTTGCGGTCCCCGACTGTTGCGATATGTCGCGCTGATCCTTGCGGGCGTGTGCTGGGGCGTGCTCGAGGGTCATCGCATGCTCGCTTCCATGCTGCCGCCGGAACTCGAAGGCCATGATGCCAGCCTGCAGGTGTGTCTGGAGGGGCTGCCGCTCGAGCGCCGCGAACACGGCTCGCCCGTCTGGATGCTGCGGGGAAGATTGCTGGAGCCGCTGCGGCTCTCGGATGGTGGGCTCTGGTCGGGCCGTCGCGTCGAATTCAGCTGGTATGGGCCGGGTGAGTTTCATGCCGGCGAGGCGTGGGACATGCGCATCCGCCTCCGGGCGCCGCGCGGTTTTGTGAACCCGGGTTCGCCGGATCATCAGGCCCGGTTGCTCGCCAATGGTGTTAATGCCACCGGCTATGTGCGGGAGGCTCATGGCGCCCGGCGTACTGGCGTGTGTCCGGCAGGCCTCGATCCCTGGCGCGAGCGTCTGCGCGACAAGCTTGTGGCCCATGCCGCAGGCCACCCGCGTATTGGCGGACTTCTCGCGCTCACCATTGGTGATGCCTCGATGTTCCAGCCGGGCGACTGGGACCTCTTCGCTCGCAGCGGCACCACCCATCTGGTGGTGATCAGCGGCATGCATATCAGCCTTGTGGCGGGCTTTGCCTTCGCGGGCGCACGCTGGTTGGCCCGCCGCTCCCCGATGCTTCTCGCACGTCTGCCGGCCCGTGCCTGGGGGGCGCTGGCTGCGGCGCCGGCGCTCTGCGCGTATGCGGCGCTCGCCGGTTGGTCAGTCTCCGTGCAGCGCGCCGTGGTGATGGCGCTTACGTTGCTCGCGGCGTTGTTGCTCGAGCGCGGCGCGCCGGTGCGAACCGCTCTCGCGCTCGCAGCGCTCACCATCCTGGCGTGGCAGCCCCTGTCTGCGTTGCAGCCCGGTTTCTGGCTCTCCTTTCTCAGTGTGGCCGCACTGGTGGCGGGCATGGGTGGCCGGCTCCGGCGGCCGCGCTGGCGTGACACGCTCTGGCGGCCGCAGATGGTGGTTGCAGTCGCACTTGCCGCGCCGCTGGCTGCGATGGGCCTGCCCCAGGCAGCACTTGCCCCGCTGGTAAATGTGCTCGCGATCCCGCTGGTCGATCTGCTGGTTGTGCCCAGTGCGCTGCTCGGTTGCGTGCTGCTCGGTGTGTCGAACACCGTGGCGGGCCCGGCGCTCGATCTTGCGCTGTGGGGTCTGCAATGGCTGCAGTCGCTGCTCGAATTTGCCGCTGCTGCGGGGCCGGCACCCCTGCAGCCCGCGGGTGTGCCATCCGTGTGGGCTTATGTGCCAGCGGCGCTCGGGACGCTGTGGCTGCTGGCTCCCCGCGGCCTGCCGGGCTGGGTAGCGGGAGCCATCCTGTTGCTGCCGGTGCTGCTGCCCCGCACCGCCACGCGGCCCCTGCTCGAGGTGCTGTTCGTCGATGTAGGGCAGGGCGCGGCAACGGTGGTGCAGACGCGCGGGCACACGTTGGTCTACGACACGGGGCCGCGGTTCAGCGAGCGCTTCGATGCGGGTCGGGCGCTGCTGGTTCCCGCGCTGTCGGCGCGCGGCTCGCGCCGCGTCGATCTCTTGATGGTGAGTCATGCCGACAGCGATCATGCCGGCGGACTCGAGGGATTGCGCCGTGGCATTCCCGTGTTTGCCGAACTCCACGGCGAACCGCCGCCCGATCAGGCGATGGCGCGCTGCGAGCGTGGCATGTCATGGCGTTGGGATGGCGTGGAATTCCGCGTGCTGCATCCCGTCTCCGGCGATCGGCGACGCGACAACCCGGCCTCGTGTGTGCTGCGGATCGAGGCTGCCGGACGGGTCGTCTTGCTCACCGGGGATATCGATGCCGGCGTCGAGAGGCTGTTGCTGCAGTCGGGCCCTGCGGAGCTGCGCGCCGACCTCGTGCAAGTCCCCCACCACGGCAGCCGAAGCTCATCGGGCGCGGGCTTCGTGGCGGCCGTCTCGCCGCGCTGGGCGCTGGTGTCGTCGGGCTTCCGCAACCGCTTCGGTCACCCCCATCCCGATGTCGTCGCGCGCTGGCGCTCCGAGGGCTCGCAGATCCTCAATACGGCTGTCGACGGCGCGATCCTGTTGCAGGTGGATGACACCGGACAGCTCCAGGAGCCGGTGCGCTGGCGCGAACGCGAACGTCGCTTCTGGCATCGCGACGCCGGGCGTCTTGCTCAGCCTGATTGAGGCAGCGCGCCGATCACTTCGCACTCCAGCGATCCCCGCGCCAGCCGCGCCAGCACGCGCGTCCCCGGTGACACCTGCGAGGCATCCTGCAGGACCGCGCCGTCGGCGTCGCTCACGATGGCATAGCCGCGATCGAGCGTGGCGAGCGGACTCACCGAGTCGAGCAGGCGCGCACTTGCCGCGAGTCGTTCGCGTCGTTGCGCGAGCGCCGCGCGCATTGCGCCCTGGAGTCGCCGCTGGAGTTGGCCGAGCAGGCGCTCGCGGTCGCCCAGAGTCGCAGCGGGATTGCGCACGCCAAGTCGTGCGCGCACGGCGCCCAGACGTCGCTCGGATTCTCGTAGCCGCTGGCGCAGCGCGCCACGCAGGCGTACCTCCAGTTCGTCCAGGCGCTGGGCCTGCTCACGCAGGCGCGCACCGGGGTGGCGAAGGCGTCGCGACAGCCATTGCACGCGCTCCGCCGCCCGTGCGAGCCGGCGCGTCGTGACTTGATGCAGGCGCAGCCGCTGTGCCCCGAGCAGAGCAAGCAGCTGGTCGCGGTCCGGGCTGATCAGCTCTGCCGCCGCCGAGGGTGTGGGCGCGCGCAGATCGGC
>CAJADV010000078.1 GCA_903938575.1 uncultured Gammaproteobacteria bacterium | reverse complement strand
GGTCACCCAGCAGGTCTCCGACTCGGCGCCCACCATGAGCGCCATGATGACCGGCGTGAAAACCATCGACGGCGTGCTGAGCGTGGCCGGAGCGATCACCGCGGAAGAACCCTCGTCCAAGATCGTGGCTGCAGCGGCACAGCAAACGCTCCTCGAATTGGCCGAAGAAGCAGGGCTATCCACCGGGATCATCAGCACTGCCCGCATCACCCATGCAACGCCGGGAGCCACCTACGCCCATACCTCCGCACGCGATTGGGAGGCAGACAGCGATCGACCCGCCGGCACCACGGTCCCGGATATCGCCTCTCAACTCCTGGACCGCTTCGGCAAGGGAGGCATCGGCGATGGCATCGAGGTTGTTCTGGGCGGTGGGCGGGCCAAATTCCTGCCCCGCTCCGTGAAGGACCCGGAAGACAAGGGTGCCACCGGCGCGCGCGCCGACGGCCGCAGCCTCGTGAAGGAGTGGACCCGGAAATTCCGCGGCAACTACGTGTTCGACCAGAAGGGTTTCGATGCGATCGACCCCGCCAGCACCGGCCATCTGCTCGGACTCTTCGAACGCTCGCACATGGAATTCGAGGCCGACCGCAAGCAGGACACCGGCGGCGAACCCTCACTGGCCGAGATGACCAGCAAGGCCATCGGCATCCTCAAACGCAATCCCAAGGGCTATTTCCTGATGGTAGAATCCGGCCGCATCGACCACGGCCATCACGCCGGCAATGCATATCGCGCGCTCACCGATGCCATCGCTCTCTCGGACGCCGTGCGCGCCGCCCTGCGGGAGACCAATACCGGTGAAACGCTTCTCGTGGTAACTGCTGACCACAGCCACAGCTTCACCATTTCCGGCTATGCCAAGCGCGGCAACCCGATACTCGGCAAGGTGGTGGAGGTGGGCCAGACCGCGCCCGCCAAGGCTGAGGACGGCCAGCCCTACACCACTGCGGGCTACATGAATGGTCGCGGCTTCCACGCCAATGTTCCGGGTGAGGCGGTCTATGAGTTGCCCGCCCGCACCGGCCGCGTACCCGAACTGGCGCAGACCGACAGCACGAGCCCCAACTTCCATCAAGAGGCCCTGATCCCGCTCGACTCCGAAACCCATGGCGGTGAGGATGTACCCGTGTTCGCGGCAGGACCGGGTTCACAACTGGTCCACGGGGTACAGGAACAAAGCTACATCTTCTACGTGATGCGAGCTGCCCTCGGGCTCTGATCGCAGCCGCAGCGGAGGACCAGCACGTGAGCGAGCCCAACGATACCCTGGACAATCCCGAGCGCCGTCGCGTGGTCCGGGCAGGAGCGCTCGGTCTGGCGGCAGCAGTGGTGGGTCCCGCCGTCAACGCGGGCGCCCCGCCCGCGCCGCTCACGCAGCCGCGAGAGGAACAACTGTTGCGGCGCATCGCCTTCGGATCCTGTGCAGATCAGGACAAGCCGCAGCCGATCTGGGATGCAATCATCGAGTCGCAGCCGGATCTGTTCATTTTTCTCGGCGACAACATCTACGGCGACACGCGCGACATGTCAGTTCTCGCCGCCAAGTACGCGCAACTCGCCGCCAACGCGGGTTTTCGCAAGTTGCGCGAACACACACCCGTTCTTGCCACCTGGGACGACCACGATTTCGGCGAAAACGACGCCGGCGGCGACTACCCCATGCGGGAGGAATCACGGCGCCTGTTCTGCGATTTCTGGGGTGAGCCCGCAGCGTCACCGCGACGCACGCGGGACGGCATCTATACCGCCGTGACGATAGGCCCGCCCGGCAAACGGCTGCAGATCCTGCTGCCTGACCTGCGCTTCAACCGCACGGCCACCGTTCGCGTGGATCTGCCAGGGCGTAGCTACGAGGACTGGGCAAGGGCCTCCGCCGCGGCGGGACGCGAGGTGCCCGGCTACTATTTGCCCAACCCCGCACACGACGCCACCATGTTGGGCGAGCCGCAGTGGCGCTGGCTGGAGCAGACACTCGGCGAGGCAGCCGATCTGCGGCTTTTCGCCTCCAGCCTGCAAGTCCTGGCGGACAGATCGGGCTGGGAGGCCTGGATCAATTTCGGGAGGGATCACCAGCGCTTGATCGACGTGCTGCGCCGCAGCCGTGCGGAA
This sequence comes from uncultured Gammaproteobacteria bacterium, assembly GCA_903938575.1. GTDB lineage: Bacteria > Pseudomonadota > Gammaproteobacteria > Pseudomonadales > UBA5518 > UBA5518. The sequence goes on along the minus strand of CAJADV010000078.1, from coordinate 4,795 downwards.
GGGTTTTTCTGCATCAGCGGCGACATCCATTACGCCGAGCTGTCACGGCTTGACCTGAACGTGCCCTACCCGCTGTGGGACCTTACTTCCAGCGGCCTCACCGAGGTCTGGCCTCTGAGAACGCCCAACGCCAACCGCGTGAGCGAAGTGCTGCGCGAACAGAACTTCGGGTTGATCGATATCGACTGGGCGCAGGGACCGCGGATCGCACTGCAGGCTCGCGATGTGAGCGGGCGCGTGCGGATCGAACATGTACTGGATGCGAGCGAACTGCGCGCACGCGGGTGAGCGCAATCTGCTCCCGGGACCGGGCTACGCCTTGGCACGATAACTACGCCTGGGCACGATAATGAAGCCGTGGCAATTCCTCGCGCAGCAGCGAATCGTGGGTCACAAAGTGACGTTGCAGGTGCTGGTCAAACAATGTCGTTAGTGCGCGACGCTGTCGGCACGGTGTGGGCAACTCCATCGCCTTCACGAGCGAAGACATGATCATGCCGTGATCTTCCGCATGCAGCTCGAAGAGTTCACGCAGCCCGCGCATTCCGACACCCCGGCGCATCAGCGTGTTCTCGCGCGTGAAGTGCTCATTCATGAACTCCACCGCCCCGGCGAGAATCCCGTCAACCGTTTCGCTGCAGCGGCAGGAGTCGAGCCCGGCGCAGGAGGACGCGCCCGGCTTGGGGCATTCGGGCAGGGCACGCAACTCCCCACGCCAGAGGTCAAACTGGCTCTGACAGATATCCAGCTGCAACCTCATCTGCTGCGACGGACTGAGCCGGGTCGGCGCCCCCGTATTATTTCTGATTTGCATATTCATCGGCTGCTCCCCGCTGCATGGCGGTGTCATCCATGTGCCAATCGACCGAACCCACTTGAGGGATTTGCCGATCACCACGCCCAAGAAGCGACTTTGACGGCATCAACAGACGCATGCCATCCGGGCGAACACCAACGCGGCGCAGCGCGTGGCATCGGGCGGGGGGCCGGAAGGTACAAATAGAGGAATAAAGAAGCGTGCATGGAGAACCTCCGGAAAAGACGCGGGAGGCACGAATTCCGTACTGCACGGCCCGTTCTCGGGACCGACGGATTGCTACCACGACATCCCTGATCTGTTCCTGCGACTAACCCAACCGATCTCGCCTTCCGTGGCAGATTCCCCATGCACGCAAACTGTTGGTCCTTGCCAGTGGCGGAGTCCCCGCCTACCCGGCGTTTCCGGGAAAGACCTCAGTCGTGGCCATGGTGGCGGAAGCCAACGAAGGCGCACAGTCCGTAAGAACCCTGATACGTGTTCGCCCTTACGGCGGCCGGGCGCATCTGCGTTGACGCAGTGACCTCGAGTCCCTAGCGTGTCTTATGCATTTTCGGTAAGGGTTTTTCCTGATGCGGGCGGCCGATTCATTATCTGCACCCGAGCACGATCTGGTCCATGCGCTGTTCGATGCAGCACTGCCGGATGCGGTGTTCGTACACGATTGTCAGGGACGCATCAGGGCCGTCAACCAGGAGGCGTGCCGAAGCCTCGGCTATAGCCGCGAGGAACTTCTCGGGCTCACCGTCGCTGACACCACCGGGGACGTCGACCTGCCCTCAGCACAGCTTGACTGGCAGGGCATGAAGCCCGGCGAGCGAGCAACCCGTGAGGGATGCCAGCGGCGCAAGGACGGCTCCGTCTTGCCGGTAGACATTCATGTGGGTGTGCTCGACCACGCAGGCGAGCGCCTTTACGTAACCACCGTGCGCGAGACCACCTGGGAAAAGCGCGAGTCGGAGGCCCGGCTCAAAGCCACCTTCGATCAGGCCGCCGTGGGCATAGCCCACCTGCATCTCGACGGGCAACTGCTGTCGGCAAACACCAAATTCTGGGAGATCCTTGGGGTAAACGCGGAACACCAAGGCGCTCTCCCAGCCAGCGAAAGCCCGTTCAACGGCCAGAAATGGCGCATGACAGGCATAGAAAGCGTGCTTGCAGGCGAGCGCGACTCGGTGTCGATAGAGCGTTCCCACCCTGGATACGACGGCCAAACCACCTGGGCCAACGTCACCGTGTCACTGGCGCGCAGCCCGACTGGCAGCGCCGAACACCTCATTGTGGTCATGGAGGACATTACCCGTCGCAAGATGCTCGAGGAAAAATCGGAAGAGCACGGCCGGCAGATGGACGCTCTGATGAAAGAACAGCTGATTGCGCAAACGGCCGCAGCTCTGGCGCACGAGCTGAACCAGCCGCTTGAGGCGATCTCGGCGTATAGCGAGGTGGCACTGCGCGCGCTGCAATCGGAAGCGGTCTGGTCCGAGCAGATGCAGCGTGCGGTGCTGGGCTGCAACCTCCAGGCCCAGCGCGCCGGACAGGTACTGCACGATCTGATTGGCCAACTGCGCATCGAGGGTTCTGACGCCGAGCGGCTCGATCTGAACATTCTGGTGTGCGAGGCACTCGAGCGTGTGCGCACGCGCGAGTCACTGAACTTCAAGGCCACCATCGAGCTCGACCCGACGCTCCCGCCCGTTCTGGGAAACTCTCTGCAACTCGAGAAAGTGCTGCACAATCTGTTGCGCAACGGCCTGGACGCCATGCTCGGCGCAGGCGCCACGGATCCTGCATTCAACATAAGGACGCAGCGTGCGAAGGATCCGTTGATGGCCGAAATCTCGGTGCAGGACTCCGGGCCGGGCATAGCTCCCGAGCTGGCAAACACACTTTTCAGGCCGTTCCGCAGCGTAAAAAAAGGCGGGCTGGGACTGGGCCTCTCCATCAGCCGCTCGCTGATCCATGCTCAGGGAGGCCAGCTCTGGTTCGAGCGCGACGCCTCACCGGGCGCCACCTTCCGCTTCACGGTACCGATTGCAGATGACAACTGACACCAAGGAACTGGTCTTTCTTATAGACGACGACGAGGCCGTGCGGGATTCGCTCGGCCTGCTGCTCGAACAGGCAGCGCTGCGGGTGTCTGCGTTCGCCAGCGCAGAAGAATTCCTTAGCGGATTTCCCGATGTACCCGCCACCTGCGCGGTCGTGGATCTGATGATGCCCGGCATGAGCGGGCTGGAACTGCAGGAAGAAATGGAACGTCTCGGCATTGCGATGCCGGTGATTTTCCTGACTGGTCACGGCGACATCCCCACCAGCGTCAAGGCGATCAAGGCCGGAGCGGTGGACTTTCTGACCAAGCCCGTCAAGCGCTCAGAACTGCTCGACGCCATCGAACTCGCCCGCCAGGAAGGCGAGCGCATGCGTGAACATGCGAAGCGCAGCCACACGGCGCAGGAGCGTGTCGCCACGCTCACCGCCCGGGAGCGCGACGTCATGGATCTGGCCATCGGGGGGCTCGCCAACAAGGAGATCGCACGGCGCCTGAACATCAGTCACCGCACGGTGGAGATCCACAAGGCAAGGATCCTGCGCAAGACCGGCATCCGCAGCGTGGTGGAACTCGCGCGCATTGTGGCCGACGCCACCGAGGATGCCCCGGCGCGCCGCGGATGACACCTTTGTCAGGATCGCCCGGCCAGCATTCCGGGCGGGCTAACATGGGCCATCACCCGTTGCACAGCCATCCGGAGACACCATGACCACCACCCCAGGCCCGCAGGGCAACCCCGGCGATATCCTCAACTGGCCGATGCTGAAGATCCGCTACCGCAGCGATGCGGCAGCCATCGCCGCACTGCTGCCGCCCGGGATCTCGCCGGGTGCCGAGCCCAATGTCACCGTCACGATCTACAACTTCCCGGTGCACAACGAGCCCGAACTTGGTCTGGTGGTGAACGTGGATGCCAACCACGATGGCATCGCCGGCGAGTACACGCTGGCCATCGGCATCGACCAGGAAGCCCCGCTCTTCATCTGCCACGACCTCTGGGGGCAACCCAAGTTTCCCTGCGACACCACGTATTTCCGGCTCGGCAACCATATCGAAGCCAAGTGCGTGCACCAGGGCGTGACCTTCATCGAGTTTCGCGGTGACGTGACGCAGACACTGCCAAACCCGGCTGACCACGAGACCAACGAGTGGTGGATCAAATCGCTGCGCACCGTCGACCCGAGCGCCTGCGCCTATGACTTCCCGCCGCACGTGGTGAGGGTCTACAGCAAATACGGCACGGCGTTCCTGCAGGAACTCAAAGGCACGCTCACCCTGCGCGAAAGCGCCTGGGATCCCATCGCAACCCTGCTGCCGATGCGCGAGCAATTGAGCGCGCAACTCTGGACGCCCATCTTCCGGGACCGCCGCATCACGCTGGCAGGGGCGCTGGATCCCGTGGGTTTCTGGCCCTTTGTCGACACCATCAGCGGCACGCGCTGGCCCGGCACCTCGGGCGGCCCCAAGCAGGGCTGAGCGCAACCCGGGCCGCGCGCTACAGCGCGGCCCTACAGGGGCCGGAACTGCCAGCCGTGCGTGGGCGCCATCGCCGGGTTGCCGTGCTCGATCACCTGCACATCGAACCAGATCGGCAGCAGATAGCGGAAATAAAACGCGTGCGTGGTGGTCTGCTCGATCACCAGATCATCGTACTCCTTGATCTGCACGCGCGGATCCCGCGCCTGCCAGGCCTTGCAGAGCGCGAGTTTCTGATCGACTTCCGCCCGCGTCTCCAGCAGGAAACCCAGGTGATCGTAGCCGGGTGAACGCAGCGGTTCGTCCTGCTCCATCAGCAGGATGAACTGGCTCACCGCGGGATCGGTCATGAACAGCATCCCGGTCTGATCGAAGAGCGGCACATCGATGGCATCGAAATCGAACACGTCCTTGTAAAAACCCGTGAGGTTCGCGCGCTCGGCCGTGAG
>CAJADV010000077.1 GCA_903938575.1 uncultured Gammaproteobacteria bacterium | reverse complement strand
GCCGTCACCACCTCGTCGCTGATGTAGAGGATGCCGTAAGAGTGGCAAAGCTCGAGGCTCCTGCGGTGGTACCCCGCGGGCGGCACGATCACCCCGCCCGAGCCCTGGATCGGCTCGCCGATGAAGCAGGCCACGCGCTCCGGCCCGATGCTCTCGATGGCGCTGCGCATTTCGGCGATCAGGACGTCGCAGAACTCTTCCTCGCTCATGCCACGACCGTTGCGGTAGGCATAGGGCGCCTGCAGGTGGTGCACGAAACCTTGCTCGCGCAGCCAGCCATCGCTGTAGCCGGGATCGCTCAGGCTCGCCGAGAGGTAAGTGCTGCCATGATAAGCGTGATGACGCGTGAGGATATGCGTGCGCTGCGGCTGCCCGAGACGATGCCAGTAGTGGTGCACCAGGCGAATCGCAGAGTCCGCAGCGGTGGACCCACAAGTGCTGAAGATCACGCGGTTCAGATCACCCGGCGCAAAGGACGCGAGCTTCGCGCCCAGATCGGCCATCACCGGGTTGCAGAGGTCGTCGAAGGGCGAGTAGTAGTCGAGTTCGCGCACCTGCTCGGCGATAGCATCGGCCATCTCCTCGCGCCCGTGACCGATGTTGCTGCACCACATGCCGCCCAGCCCGTCCAGAAAGCGCCGGCCGCTCTCGTCGAAGACGTAGTTGCCCTTGGCGCGGGCGATCACGGTACGCTCGCTCTGCGCCATGTGATGCAGGTCCGCAAAGGGGTGCATGAGGTGGCGGCGGTCACGTGCTTCCGTGAGGCCTGGCATGCGCGTGCTGCTGGCGGGGGCATTCATGGGGCATCTCCGGCGGATCGCGGTATCTCGAGGCCACCTTGTAGCCCGCGGCAGGCAGGCCCGTCACTGCCCTGATGAGGCTATGCGCGGCGCTAGAGCCTCAGCCACGAGCGCCCAGCACCTCGAAAAACGCTGCCAGCAATTCGGCCTGCGAGCGCACATCGAGCTTGGTATAGATGCTCTTGATGTGGTTGCGCACGGTGCCCGGTGCAATGTCCAGCATGCGGCCCACCACCTTGGGAGCGAGACCTTTCAGGAGCAGTCGCATGACCTCGGTCTCGCGCTCGCTCAGGGTGTCCCGGCCAAAACTCTCCATGGCCGCGCTCAGGTGGCGGTGCAAAGCGCGACCGGCATCGTCGACCGGGGTTGCGGGCGCGTGTAACTGGCAGGCATGCCGCATCGCTGCCTCCACGGCAGGCAGGGCCATCCCGAGTCGCTGGCATTCGGCAGAACTGAAGGCGCGCGAACCACCGAGTCGCATTACCGAAACATAGGCCGCGCGGTCGGCGTCGAGCCGCAGCAGGTAACAGACTTCGTCGACCATGCCGTGGGGCCGGTAGAACGTGAGGTAGAACTCGCTGCTGCGGAAATCCCGCGGGAAAGCGTCGCGCGGCAGGAGACAGATGCTCTGCGTCATCCGCAGGAAGGCTTCGTAGCTGGGATCGAGCAGGTAATGGCCGTCGGAATAGGAGCGGTTCCACTCGTCGCCCGCATCCGGCCCCATCACCAGCGGCGGCGCATCGCGCCTGTAGACACCGAAGTAGACCGGCGCATCCGCGACCAGCGTCCCAAGCGCAGCGGCGATATGGGCAAGGGCGGCGTCGGGGCCTGCGGAACACAGGGCATCGTTGATCTGCGCCAGAAACGCGGCGACGGTATCTACAGGAACAGTCGCGCGGCCTCGCATGGTCGAGTGCTTCAGACGATCGACACGGGAAGTATGTTGCCGGGTCCGATACCGCGCAACGGCGCCACGGTCACGGCGCCTGCAAGGCTTCGCGCAGCCGCGCGATATGCTCCGGGCCGATGCCACAGCAGCCACCCACGATCGAGGCACCGCGCCGCACCCAGTCATCGGCCCACCGGAGATACCCATCAGGATTGAGGTCGGCACGGATATCGCTAAGCGCCTCGTTGGCGGCTGCCTCGGCCGTCATCGGCGGGAAGGCGTTGGCATAGACGCCTACGCGCATATCGGGCGCGCAACTCGCGAGCGCGCCAACCGCCACGGAAACCGCCGCACCCATCACCTCGGGCTGACTGCAGTTGAAGAGCACCGCCTCGGCGCCCAACCGGGCGGCGGCCTGCACCGCAAGCTCCACGGTTTCGCCGGAGCGCAGGCAAGGCATGGGACCATGGGAGCCGTCGTCGCAGAGCGTGAAGGAGATCCACAGTGGCTTGCCGTCCTGCCCGATC
>CAJADV010000076.1 GCA_903938575.1 uncultured Gammaproteobacteria bacterium | reverse complement strand
TCGGGGGATATCACGAAGTAGGTCGAGTACTGCAGCATGGCGAGATGATCGCCGACGCCGATGCCAAGCGCGCCGCCCGAACTGCCCTCCCCGATCACCACGCATACGATCGGCGTAGCAAGTCGCGACATCACGGCAAGATTCTGTGCAATCGCCTCGCTGATGCCGCGCTCCTCGGAGTCGATACCGGGATAGGCTCCAGGGGTGTCTATCAGCGTGACCACCGGCAAGCGGTAGCGCTCGGCGAGTTCCATGAGACGCAGCGCCTTGCGATAGCCCTCGGGCTTGGGCATACCGAAATTGCGGCGCACCTTCTCCGCGACGCTGCGACCCTTCTCGTGGCCGATGATCATCGCCGCCCTGCCCTCGATACGGCCGATGCCCGCGATGATCGCGCTGTCATCGCCGAAACGGCGGTCTCCGTGCAGCTCGTCGAAATCGGTGCATATGCGCTCGATGTAATCGCTGCTGTAGGGCCGGCGCGGATGGCGGGCTACCTTGACGATCTGCCAGGGGCTCAATGCGCCGTAGATCTTGTCGGTGAGACGCTCGCTCTTGCCGCGGAGCTTCTCGATCTCGTCGGTGATGCTGACGCCGGTGTCGTTGCCGACCAGACGCAGCTCTTCGATGCGCGCTTCCAGTTCGGCGATAGGCTGTTCGAAGTCGAGAAAATTAGGGTTCATCGCGAAACGGCAGCCTTGGCGCGCGGAACGGGCAGAGAGCTTAGCAATCCGACCAGCAAAATTCCACGCACTGTAGAGGCCGACCTAGCCATAGGAGAGTGTCACGTTCTCGGCCCCGAAGCGCTCACGGAGCCTGCCAATCGCCTCGTCCGTGGGCGGCACCCGCCATTGTTCGCCAAGGACTATCTCCGCCCTGGCCCCATTGCCCGTGTAGACCACCCGCACCGGACAACCCTCGCGGGTGCGCCGGGCGCCAAGCAGTCGACCGAACTGGGCCTCGAAATCGGGTGTGAACTGCGAGCACTCGAGCTGCAGCACCAGCTCCCGGGCGAAGCGACGGCGCGCCTCGGTCAGTGTGTAGGCTTCCTGCGCCCGCATACGCAAGCCGCCGCCGGAGAACTCATCGACACTCACGGTGCCCTCGACCACCAGAAAACTGTCGGGAAGCACGAATTCGCGGCAACTGCGGTAGGTGTCGGCAAACAGCGAGACCTCTATCCGCGCGGTGCGGTCATCGAGCTGGACGAAGGCGATGTCCTCGCCGCGCTTGCTCTTCATGGTCCGCAGCCCCACTACTAAGCCGACCACGCGCTGCGGCTCGTCGGAGGCACGCAGGCCCGCGATGCGCGTGCGCGCAAACCGGGCCACCTCCGCGGCGTAGTCATCGATGGGATGGCCCGTCACGTACAGACCCAAGGTGTCGCGTTCCCCGCGCAGACGCTCCTTCACGCTCCACGCCGGCGCCAGGGCATAGGCGAGATAGGGATCCGGCCGCGGGCTGCCGTCATCAGCCGATCCATCGTCCGCTTCGGCGAAAAGATCGACCAGGCCCACGGTGTGGTTGCGCGCCTGCTGCTCGGCCGCCTTGACCGCTTCGGGCATCGCCGCCATCAGCACCTGACGCGGCGCGCCGAGGCTGTCCATGGCACCCGAACGCACCAGCGCTTCCAGCGCGCGCTTGTTGACGCGCTTGGGATCCGTGCGACGGCAAAAATCGAAGAGGTCACGGAAAGGCCCGCCGGTGATGCGCGCTTGCGCGAGGCTTTCGACGGGACCTTCGCCGATGCCCTTGATCGCGCCGAGCCCGTAGACAATCTCGCCGCTCGCGTTCACGGTGAAGCGGAACTCGCTCGCGTTCACATCGGGCAGCACCAGCGCGAGCTTCATGTGACGGCATTCCTCGACCAGCACCACCACCTTGTCGGTGTTGTGCATTTCGGAGGACAGCACGGCAGCCATGAACTCCGCCGGGTAGCGCATCTTCAGCCACGCCGTCTGGTAGGAGACCAGCGCATAGGCCGCGGAGTGGGACTTGTTGAATCCATAGCCGGCGAATTTCTCCATCAGGTCGAAGATGGAGCCGGCGAGATCGGCGTCGATGGCATTGTCACGCGCACCGACCAGGAAGATCTCGCGCTGCTTGGCCATTTCCTCGGGCTTTTTCTTGCCCATCGCACGGCGCAGCAGGTCGGCGCCACCCAGGGTGTAACGCGCCAGCACCTGCGCGATCTGCATCACCTGCTCCTGGTAGAGGATGACGCCGTAAGTGTTGTCGAGGATCGGTTCAACCAGCGGATGCGGATACCGCACCACCGCGCGGCCATGCTTGCGATCGATGAAATCATCGACCATGCCCGACTGCAGCGGCCCCGGACGGAACAGCGCGACCAGCGCCACGATATCCTCGAAGCAGCTTGGCTGCAGGCGCTTGATCAACTCCTTCATGCCGCGCGATTCGAGCTGGAACACCGCCGTGGTCTCGCCGCGACACAGCATCACGAAGGTGGCCGCGTCGTTCAACGGGATGTGGTTGATGTCGATCAGCGCTTCGCCGCGACGACCACGCCCGGCGTTGATGATCACGAGCGCCCAGTCGATGATCGTGAGGGTGCGCAGGCCAAGGAAGTCGAACTTCACCAGGCCGACCAACTCCACATCGTCCTTGTCGTAGTGCGTCACCGGGCCACCGCCGGTATCGTCGGCATAGAGCGCCGAGAAATCGGTGAGCGTGGTGGGCGCGATCACCACGCCGCCGGCATGCTTGCCGGCGTTGCGCGCGATGCCTTCGAGCTTGAAGGCCATGTCCATGATCTCGGCGACTTCCTCGTTCTGCGCGACGAAATCGCGCAGCGGCTCCTCCTGGGCCATCGCCTTCTCGAGTGTCATCCCCACCTCGAAGGGGATCATCTTCGAGAGCTTGTCAGCCAAGCCGTAGGGTTTGCCCTGAACACGCGCGACATCGCGCACCACCGCCTTGGCCGCCATCGTGCCGAAGGTGATGATCTGCGAGACGGCGTCGCGGCCGTAGGTGGCGGAGACGTAGGCGATCACGCGATCGCGGCCTTCCATGCAGAAATCGACGTCGAAGTCAGGTAACGAGACCCGCTCGGGATTCAGGAATCGCTCGAAGAGCAGGTTGTAGGCGAGCGGGTCGAGATCGGTGATGCCGAGCGCATAGGCCACCAAAGACCCCGCGCCCGAGCCGCGGCCCGGCCCCACTGGCACACCGTTCTCCTTGGCCCAGCGGATGAAGTCCATCACGATCAGGAAGTAGCCCGCGAAGCCCATGGAGTTAATGGTGTTCAGCTCGAAGGCAAGCCGCTCGTGGTAGACGACGGGGCCAGCCGCAGGCCGCTCGAGGGTTGCAAGCCGGCGCAGCAGGCCCTCACCGGCAAGGCCCTCGAGGTACTGCTCCGGGGCGCCGCCGCCGGGAACGGGAAATTCCGGCAGGTGGTACTTGCCGAGCTCGATCGACAGCGAGCACCTGCGGGCAATCTCGACGCTGTTCTCGAGCGCCTCCGGCAAATCGGCGAACAGCTGCTCCATCTCGGCTGCCGGCCGCAGGTACTGGAACTGGCTGTAGGCGCGGGGACGGCGCGGATCTGCCAGCGCGCGCCCCTCCTGGATGCAGACCCTCGCCTCGTGTGCCTCGTAATCCTCGCGGGCGAGAAACCGCACATCGTTGGTGGCTACCACGGGGCAGTCGATGCGTGCCGCCAGCGCGACCGCACGGTGGAGATAGTCCTCCTCCTGTGGGCGCCCGGTGCGGCAGAGCTCGAGATAGAACGAATCCGGAAACAGATTCATCGCATCGCGGGCGAATTGTTCTGCCGCCTCCTCGCGCCCGGAGAGCAGCTGCTGTCCGATAACGCCATCGCGCCCACCGGACAAGGCAATCAGCCCTTCCGTAGCACCCACCAGCCACTGACGCTGCAGCACGGGCTTACCCAGTTGCTGACCTTCAAGCCACCCGCGCGAGAGCAGTCGCATCAGGTTGCGATAGCCCTCGCCCGATGCGACCAGCAGCGTGAGCGGGTGGATACTGCCGCCCTCCTCGACCAGCACATCACTGCCGGCGATCGGCTTGACGCCTGCTGCGGAGGCCTCCTTGTAGAACTTGATGAGACCGAAAATATTGCTGAAATCGGTGAGTGCCACGGCAGGCATGCCGAGTTCGACGGCGCGCTCGACCAATTCCTCGATGCGCACCAGTCCGTCGACCAGGGAATACTCGGAATGCAGGCGCAGGTGCACGAAAGAAACAGTCATCGCAGCATCACCCGGGATCAAGACCGCATTGTGCAGCCGCCGCTCGCACTGGCGCAAAGGAAAGCCGGTGTGCGGGACACGGCCCCAGTCTGGCAAGTGCCGCGAGATGCGCGGGCGTGGGGTAACCCTTGTGAATGGCAAAGCCGTAGCCCGGGAATGCGGACTCCAGCAGCAGCATTTCGGCGTCGCGGATCACCTTGGCAACGATGGAGGCTGCACTGATCGCAGGCACCAGCGCATCGCCACCCACCACCGTCGCCGCAGCATAGGGCCAGGCCGGCAGACGGTTGCCGTCGACCAGCACGAATTCGGGCGCACATGTCAGAGCCGCCACCGCGCGATGCATCGCGAGCAGGCTCGCCTGCAAGATGTTCAGCGAGTCGATTTCGGCAACACTGGCGCGTCCTGTCGCCCAAGCGATCGCGCAGGCCTGTATGGCCCTTGAGAGCCGCTCGCGGCGCGCGGGAGTGAGCTTCTTGGAGTCACCGAGTCCGGGGAGATCACATCCAGACGGCAGGATCACGGCTGCTGCGACCACGTCGCCTGCAAGAGGACCACGCCCGACCTCGTCGACGCCAGCAACGAGACCGTAGGGGGCAGAGAGGGAGAGCCAGTCGATTGAGGCCGCGCGCCCGGACGGGGCCTTGCGCGAACGCGAGGAGGCGCTCATCGCGCCGCCGCCGGGATCAGCGCTTGCGGTCGGCGCAGAGGATGGTCGCCGAACATGCGAGCTCGCCTTCGACCGTCGCACGGCACTCGAACTTCCAGATGCCGCGTTTCTCGGCAAGGATCGATGCCTCGAGTTGCAGGCGGTCGCCGGGAACCACCGGGCGCTTGAAGCGCAGATCGTCTGCGCCCACGAAGAGATAGATAGAGCCGTCCGCGGGCTTCTTGCCCATGGTCTTGAAACCGAGAATACCCGCCGCCTGCGCCATTGCCTCGAGGATCAGCACACCGGGCATGATCGGCTGGTCCGGAAAATGACCATCGAAAAAAGGCTCGTTGATGGTGACGTTCTTGTAAGCGACGATGGAGACGCCAAGTTCCAGCGCAACCACGCGATCGACAAGCAGAAAGGGATAGCGGTGCGGCAGATGCTCGCGGATCTCTTTGATGTCCATGAGCATGTGCCGGTACCTCGATTGCGCGGACGATCCCATGATCGTTAGAGGCGGCTTCGCTACAGAGGCCGCTAGTTCATAACTGCCTGTGCTCGCGTTGGGCGGGCTGAACGCCCGCCCCGAATCAACGCAGGATCAAGGCTTGGTCTGGTTCAGCTTGTCAGTGACTTTGGCTGTGAGGCTGTAGCTGGCTTCCGAGAAGAGCGCTGCCTGCGAGTTCAGCAGAAGGCCGATGCCCTCTGATTTAACCAGGTCACCGACCACGGTGTTCGCACGTGGCATCATCTCGCGCATGACCCGACCGGCGACTTCGCGCTCGGACTGCTGGAGTTTCTTCACCACGAATTCGAGATCGGTGCGCAGGTCATTCAGCTTCTTGGCCTTGTCGGCCTGCTGCTCAGCGCTCATGACCTCGCGGTTCTTGTTGAACTCCTCGGCGAGCGTGTCGTACTGCTTCTTGATGTCCTCGGCTTCTTTCTTGTTTCGGGCATAGTCCGGAGTCTGGCGCAACGCGTTGAACTGCGTCTTGGCTTCCTCGGTGTTGAAAACGGCCTCTTCGAGGTTGAGTACAGCAACCCGCCCCTGGGCAAGGGCAGCGCCCGAGAACAGGGAAAGAACACACGCGAGAACTGCTACACGACCGATCCGATTCACGTCGACACTCCAATGGTTAACCAGGGGCTCAAGCTCAGAAGCCCTGTCCGAGCGAGAACTGGAACACTTCGGTACGATCGAAGTACTCGTCGTTCAAGGGCTTGGCGAGACTGAAAGTAATGGGGCCGAAGCCGGTGATCCAGGTCACACCGAAGCCGACCGAATATCTCAACTCGCCTAGATCCAACTTCGAGCATATTACTTGCTCGGGGTTGCAGCTTGAATCAAAAACATTACCGAAATCGAGGAAGAAGCCTGTGCGCACCGACCGCTGGTCCTTGATGAAGGGCATGGGGAACAGGATCTCGGCTCCACCCTCGACCAGGATGTTGCCACCGAAGGGATCGTTGCCGTTGTTGTTGTTACTGTTGTAGTAAGCGGGGTTGGCGATAATCAGCTGCTTCCCGGTGGGGTCGTTGCAATCGGCCATCGGCACGTACTCGTCACGGACGAGCTGGTGGGCGCAGGTGACATAGGCGCGGCCCAGATAGTTATCCAGATCTGCAGTGACCACCGAACGCGTCTCGTAGAGGTCTGCCAGCGTGCTGCGCGGCCCGAGGGTGTTGGCCTTGAAGCCCCGCACCGACCTGAATCCACCCGAGTAAAAATGCTCGTAAAACGGCAGCTCCGAGGTCGATCCCCAGCCGTCGCCATACCCAAGGTCGGCACGCAGGCGCAGGGTGAGTGACCGCCACAGCGGGATGAACAGCTGCCCGTTGTAGTTGAGCTTGAAGTACTCGAGGTCGCTGCCGGGCGTTGAAACCTGCATCGAGAGCGTCTGGGAATAGCCACGCGTGGCGAGCTGACCGCGGTTCAGCGCGAATTGCGACCAGCTGAGAGTGAGGAGATAGTTGAAATAGCTGTCTCCGTAGAGATCCAGGAAACCATCGGCCTCGCCGTTGCGGAAGTAGTCGTCCGGCGGATTGCCAGGCTGGATCTGACCGGGCAGGAGGTAAGACGTGGCGTTGAAAAACGGAACATCGGCGGGGTTCACGTAGCCGATCGCATCCTCCCACGGACGCGGACTGCCTTTGATCTCCTGCACCGCCCCGACCCCCGCACTGATGTCCGTCTGGTTGATACCGAGGGTGAGACCGAGCCGCTGGGTTTCGTTGATGGGATAGGCGAACGCGACGCTGGCACCAATGGTGTCAGTGGTATAGCTCGCGATGTTGATCTCCTCGAGATCGGTCGAGCGGAAGAACAACGTGAAACCGCGGCTGATGCCGTCTTCGGTGTAATAGGGATTGGTGTAGTTGAAGCTGTACAGGTCCTGGTACTTGCTGGTGTTAAGTCCAAGGCCCACCTGCTTGCCGGTGCCGAGGAAGTTGTTCTGCTGCAGGTTGGCCCCGAGGATGAGACCGGCGTCCTGCGCGTAGCCAACGCTCGCCCCGATGGAACCGGAGGACTGCTCCTCAACGGTGTACTCCACGTCGATCAGGTCGTCCGTGCCGGGCACGGGTTTGTTCTCGGTTTTCACTTCCTTGAAAAAGCCAAGCCGCTCGAGTCGCACGCGCGACTGCTCGATCAGTGCCGAGGACGCCGGAGCAGACTCCATCTGGCGCATCTCGCGCCGCAGCACTTCGTCGACGCTCTTGGTGTTGCCGCGAAACTCGACACGGTGCACGTAAGTGCGCTTGCCCGGGTCGACGAAGAATTTGAGGGTGACTGTTTTCGCCTCGTCGTCGATCTCCGGCATGCCGTTCACCTTGGCAAAGGTGTAACCCTCGACGCCGAGCCGCTGGGTAAGCAGTTCCTCGGTGTCGGTGACCTGCTTCTGCGAGAAATCCTCGCCCTCCTTCGCCAGCAGCAG
>CAJADV010000075.1 GCA_903938575.1 uncultured Gammaproteobacteria bacterium | reverse complement strand
GTGGATATCGCCGGGCTGGTGGCGGGCGCCTCGAAGGGCGAGGGCCTCGGCAACCAGTTTCTCGCCAACATCCGCGAGACCGATGCCATCGCGCACGTGGTGCGCTGCTTCCGCGACGACAACGTGGTGCACGTGGCCAACCGCATCGATCCGCTGAACGACATCGAAGTGATCAACACCGAACTCGCGCTGGCGGATCTCGAAAGCGCCGAGCGCCAGCTGCTGCGCGTCTCGCGCGTGGCCCGGGGCGGCGACAAGGAAGCGGTGAAGCAGCGTGATCTGCTCGAGCGCCTGATTCCCCTCCTGAACGAAGCCCGCCCCGCCCGCACGCTGGTGGTCTCGGGAGACGAGGAGCGGCTGCTGCTGAAGCAGCTGAACCTGCTTACGGCCAAGCCCACCATGTACATCGCCAATGTGGCGGAAGACGGTTTCAGCAACAACCCGCACCTCGATGCCGTGCAGAAGATGGCCGCCGCCGAGCACGCCATCGTGGTGCCCATCTGCAACAAGCTGGAAGCCGAGATCGCAGAACTGGAAGAAGCCGAACGCGCCGAGTTCCTGGCCGAGCTGGGCTTCGACGAGCCCGGCCTGAACCGCGTGATCCGCGCCGGCTACCAGCTACTCGGACTGCAGACCTACTTCACCGCCGGCGTGCAGGAAGTACGCGCGTGGACGGTACCCGTGGGCGCCAGGGCACCCGAGGGTGCAGGCGTGATTCACACGGACTTCCAGAAAGGCTTCATCCGCGCCGAAGTCATCGCCTACGAAGACTTCATCGCCTGCAACGGCGAGCAGGGCGCCAAGGACGCTGGCAAATGGCGGCTCGAAGGCAAGGAGTACGTGCTGCGCGACGGGGATGTGGTGCACTTCAGGTTCAATGTTTGAGCTCATGAAACCTGTTCCGCACTGGCCCCGGCCGCTGGGCGTTGAAGCCGACACGGACCGTTTTCCGTTACGCTAGACGTAACGCCTCTTCCTGGGCTAGCCTCGGTCCATGATCCTCGGCTTCCGTGAAAAAAGGACCCGGGAATTCGCTGAAGGAAAGCGAATCAAGGCTTTTGCGTCTTTTGCGCGTCAGGCTGAAATGAAACTGGATCAACTTGAATCAGCCATGTCAGTACGTGACTTGGCAGCACTTCCCGGTAACCGGCTCGAGATCCTGCGCGGTACCAGGAAGGGCCAATACAGCATCCGCATCAACGATCAATGGCGGATATGTTTCGAATGGGCAGCGGGCGCCGATGGTCCCGGCAATGTCGAGATCGTGGACTACCACTGAGGGAATCCGTCATGGCACGCAGACCAACCCACCCCGGCGAACATCTCGCCGAGCAACTCACGGAGCTTGGCATGAGCGCCTCGGAACTGGGCCGCTGCATCGGTGTCCCGGCCAACCGCATCACGGGGATACTGAACGGGCAGCGTGCCATCACGGGTGACACGGCGCTACGTCTCGGCCATTTCTTCGGCACCACACCCGATTTCTGGATGAATCTACAGAAGCTCTATGAGTTGCGGACCGCCGAGCGGAAGCTCGCAGGAGCCCTGCGAAATCTGCCTACACTGGCAGACCGTTCTGCGCCCCCTCAGCCCCCGCGCAGACGGGCCGCAGCCTGAACGTCGGGTTGACCACGTGCTGACACCCCCGTTGCTCCACTACACGTTCATCGACCGCCTGAAGGCCCTGCCCTTCGTCGAGGCGATCTACCTGTTCGGCTCCCGCGCCTGCGGAACCCAACGTGAACGCTCCGATATAGATCTGGCGATCGTTTGCCCGATGGCCGGGGTGCGCGAATGGCAGGCAGTTCTGGATATCGTCGAGGACGCGGACACACTGCTGCACGTGGATTGCGTGAGGCTGGATGCGGAACCTGCCGACAGCGCGCTGCGCCGTCAGATCGAGAAAGAGCGGCTTACCCTGTTCCTGCGGGAGGCGGCATGAGCATCGAGCACAACGCATCGGAGCGCTTGCGTCTTGCCCTCGCAGAATTGAGCACTGCGCTGGACAGGCTGGACGAAGCGCTGGCTCTTCCGCCCGACACACCTCTGCTGGTGGATGGCACGATGCAGCGCTTCGAGTTCTGCTTCGAACTGGCGTGGAAGAGCCTGAAGCTGGCGCTCTCGGAGTGGGAGGGACTTGGCAGCGCCTCGCCCCGGCAAGCCTTCGAGCACGCCTATGCGTTGCGCTGACTGGAACATGAGGAGCCCTGGCTGCAGATGCTGCAGGACAGGAACCTGAGTTCGCACACCTACCGCGATGGCCTCGCCCGCGAAATCCACGCACGGATACCCCAGCACGCGTCTCAGCTGCGGGGTTTGCTGTCTGCCCTGCTGCGGCAAGCGGGTTGAGGCATTCCTGCCAAGGGAAATGCGCGCTGCGGATTGACACTGCCCCGCCACAGCAAACAAAATTCGCGCCCCATGGCGACGTAGCTCAGCTGGTTAGAGCACGGCATTCATAATGCTGGGGTCGGTGGTTCAAGTCCACTCGTCGCTACCAATCCTTTCAAGCACTTAGGCGATTGCCTCAGGCGCCATCCGGTTCTGTGTAAGCACCAACTAAGCAGGCGATGGGAGCAGCCCGATGCCTCACCTCCGGTGAGCGCTGCCCCACTCCCGGCCCCTAGCCCTCGGCATCAAAGGTCAATCGCATCGATTTGATGCCATTGACGAAGTAGTCGCGGACAAATTCGACGGGCTGCGCGAACGCGGGGTTTCGCAGGCGCGGGACGAGTTCCTCGAGCATCATCTGGATTTCCAGCTTGGACATATGGGCGCCGATGCAGAAGTGCTCGCCGTTGCCGAAGGCCCTGTGCTGACTGGCGAGCTCAGGATTCCTCCTGAAACGCTCCACGTCGAATATTTCGGGATGCTCGAAAACCGCCGGGTCGTGATTGATTGCGTGCCAGTTGATGGTTCGAAACGCAGCAGCACGCGTCTCGGGTCCTTGGCGACTGTGCAGAATCCGCTGGGTCATTACACAGTTTCTGGGCTGCAATTTCCCGATCGGGCAACAAATGACTGGTTCGTGCCCTAATCACACTAAACATTCCCGATCGGGAAATATCGTTTGCGCATAGCCCGGTTGTGGCTAACAATTTCCCGAACGGGAAACTGAGCGAGCCATGACATCCATTCGATCACCTCAACAACTCGGCGATGCACTGCGAGCCGCTCGCAAGCAACTCGGGCTGACCCAGCCCCAGTTGGCGCTGGCAGCTGGGGTGGGTGTGCGATTCATTGTCGACCTTGAATCAGGCAAGCCCACATTACGACTGGAAAACGCACTGCGGGTCATTGATGCCCTGGGTGGAGAGGTCCAGTTGAGCGGGTTGCCATCACCCGTGGCCAACGATCAACGCGAAGGCGGCAACCGTGGCGCATGAGCTGGAAGTCTGGCTTTTCGCCGATCGTGTCGGCACGTTGGCACTGGTCGATGGGCGGCTGAATTTTTGCTACGCCCCAGATTGGCTGTTACACAAAGACGTCGTTGCCTTGTCCGTCTCGCTGCCCCTGCAAGCCGAGTCGTTCGACGATCGCACAACGCGTCCCTTCTTTGCTGGTCTTCTACCCGAAGGGCATCTGCGCCGCCTGATTGCGCAGCAGTTTCAGGTGTCTGGCCAGAACGACTTTGCGCTGCTTGGCCATATCGGCGGCGAATGCGCAGGTGCAGTGACGTTCCTTGAGCCTGGGCAGGCCTTGCCTGTGCCGACACGCAGCGATGACGTTCAATGGCTGAGCGACGAGGAGGTCGTTGCCATCCTGGATGAATTGCCGCGTCGCCCCATGCTGGCAGGCAAAGACGGCTTGCGGCTTTCCTTGGCGGGTGCCCAAGACAAGTTGCCAGTGGTTTTCGATGGTGCGCGTATCGGGCTACCCCGGAGCGGTACGCCTAGCTCCCACATCATGAAACCCGCCATCCACGCAGTTGAAGACAGCGTGATCAACGAGGGATTTTGCATGGCGCTGGCTGAGGCCATGCAGCTCAAGCCCGCAAAATCGAAAGTTCACCTGGTACTGGATCGATCGTTTCTGCTGGTTGAGCGCTACGACCGACTGATCGACGCTCAGGGGCGCCGGCAACGCATCCATCAAGAGGACTTTTGCCAAGCGCTGGGCGTGGTGCCAGAAATGAAGTACCAGAATGAAGGTGGTCCGGATCTGGCGCAGTGTTTTGATCTGGTGCGCGGCGCAACCCGTCCCAGTGCGCCGCAAGTCCTGCGACTACTGGACTACGTGATCTTCAATGCGCTGATCGGCAATCATGATGCGCACGCCAAGAATGTCTCTCTGCTGTACTCAGGTAAGGCCCCCGTTCTGGCACCGTTTTACGACACGCTCTCGACGGCGGTGTATCCAACACTGACGCCGAAGATGGCAATGAAAATCGGCAGCAGGTACAAGTTCAGCGAAGTACAGGCGCGCCATTGGGAGCAGTTCGCCGAAGGCGTAGGCTTTAGCAAGGCGCAGGCCAAACGGCGCATTCTGGAGTTGGCAAAGTTACTCCCAGCGACGGCGCGCAAGCTCCAGTCAGACGCCGGACACAGCTTTGCTGGCAATGCCGTGGTTGAGCAAATCAATACTTTGATTGAGCAACGCTGTGCCCTGACGATTCGGCGGCTTACCGATCCCGCTGCCGAAAATGACGCAGCCGCCGAACCCTCTATCTGAATCACGGTAATCCCCCCTTTTTTCACCGCCTCCAAAAGTAGAGGCTACGCGGAGGATGATCTGGTCCAGGTACCCGGCTCTTCTGACTTGCGCTGCTGCCTGACGCTCAGCGCAAGAATCGCTCGAAGATGCTGGAGCCCAGCTTGGTGCAGCAGAACGCATGCAGCCCCAATTCCTCGGCCAGCAGTTCGAAGGCGGCAACGCCGCGGACGGGGTTTCCCGTGGCGTGCAGCAGCGGTGAATAGGCCGCCATGCCGAGCTGACGGTTGACCACGCCCACAAGGCCGCCGCCCACGCCGCTCTTGGCGGGAATTCCCACGCGAAAACCCCAGTTGCCCGAATAGTTGTACATGCCGCAGGAGTACATCACGGATTGCGTGTCGCGCACCGCCATCAGATCGAACACCGGATCATCCTTGAGCGGCTGCATCCCGAGGTTCGCGAGCGTTGCCGACATCCACGCGAGATCCGTCGCCGTCACGCGGATGGAGCATTGCCTGAAGTACAGATCCAGCACCTCGTCGACCGGGCCGCCCAGCACACCGATGCCCTTCAACAGGTGCGCAATCGCACGGTTGCGGTGGCCGGTCTCTGACTCCGAGCGGTACACGGCATCGTCAAGGTCCAGGCGGCGCCCGGCAGCTCTCGAGAATCGATCGAGGATGAATTCAAAAGCACCATCGCCCAGCTCGCGATACACCAGGCCCACTACCGTGATGGCACCGGCGTTGACCATCGGGTTGAAAGGGCGTGCCGTGGTGGGATCGAACTCGATGCTGTTGAAAGCATCGCCGCTGGGTTCGACGCCTACATGGCGCATGAGCTCATCGGGCCCGAGCAATTCATTGACGAGGCAATACGTGAAGGCCTTGGAAACCGACTGAATGGTGAACGGGGTTTCTGCGTGGCCGGCCGTGAACAACTGGCCGGACACCGTAGCCAGCGCAAGGCCAAAGTGGTCGGGATCGGCGCTGGCAAGCTCAGGAATGTAGCTCGCCACTTCTCCGCGACGGTCTGCCGCGCACTGCGCATGGACCTGCGTGAGGATTTCCTGCAGTTCCGAATCGGCCGGACCCGGCGTGGCGTCCGTCACCGGATCGCGCCCGCGCACATCGCACTCACCGCGCAGAGCGGTGGAGCAGGCGGGGTTGGCGCGGCATGGCGCATGCGTTTACTCCTGATGACCCGTATCCACAGCAACACACATGCCACGACATACCCGCAGATTGGCGCGGCCTGAAAGCCGTGCTTTGGCGACATATCGGTGCTGCACCGGCAAAGACCCCGCCGCAACGCGCCGTGCCGGTGCAGTGTGGCGACCTGAGCCAATAGAGCACTTTCCGGGAATGCGATGACCACACAGCGATGATCATCACTCCTCAGGGCCAGCAGGCCGTCGCGGTCATGATATCGATCGACCACCGTGAGGCAAGGGGAGAAGCAGCGCCCGCGCCAACGATTGGCGGCCGTCACAGGCGGCTCGTATTCTTCTCATACCTGCCCCCAGCGGCCATACAGTACGGAGCCCCTCGTGATAGATCTGCCCATCGTAGACGGCGTCGTACTGGTGCACGGCGGAACCTGCGCCGCAGACATCTGGGATGAAGTGCTGCCGTTGTTGAACTTCCCGGCGGTGGCGGTGGATCTCCCCGGGCGCGGCAAGAACCCCGCAGACCTCGCGAGCGTCACGCTGGATGACTGCGTTGCTGCCGTGCTTGCCGCAGCCGATGCCGCCGGCTTCCAGCGGATTACGCTCGTCGGCCACTCGCTTGGCGGGGTGACGATCACGGAGGCAGGCTATCGCCACCCCGAGCGCGTAAGCAGCGTGATCTATCTGGGCGCACTGGTGCCCACCACGGCAGTTTCTGCGGCTCGACTGGTCACCGGAAGCGACATGCCGCAGGGCGTGATGCACCGCATGCCGGAGGAGATATCGAAGGCGCTCTTCGGCAACGATCTCAGCGAGGAACAGTGGGCCTCGGTGGCGGCCCGACTGGTGGACGACACGCACGCGATCATCAACGCCACCGTTAGCGGTCACCCGCTTGCGTGCCATCGCGTTTACATCGGCTTGACGCGAGACATCCCGGTGCCCCCCGCACTGGTAGATGCGATGATCGGCGTGCTCGGCCCCGACGTGGATCGCCGAAGCCTCGACACGGGTCACATGGTCATGAACTCGCAACCGGGGTTGCTGGCGGAGATGTTGGCGGGGTTGGTGCGGCTGGCGTGAAACCCTGAGAGTGCAAGCGCGCAATGCTACGCAGCCCGCAGCGTGAAACTCACTCGCCGCCCCAGAGCAGTCGCGATGTTGACCAGGGCGTCCAAGGAGAACCGCGACACGCGACCACGAAGCAGGTCATTGATCCTCGGTTGGGTGACGCCGCAACGTTGGGCAGCAGCGGCCTGCTTCCAGCCTTCGGCTCGGATGATTTCCTCTATCTGGTGCATCAACTCGGCACGCATACGCAGGTTGGCAGCCTGCTCAGGCGTATCGGCGACAGCGTCCCAGACGCTCGAGAATGAATTGCTTCGCGTTTTCATCTCTGACTCCGCATCAGTTCGGTGTAGCGGGTTCTTGCAAGG
>CAJADV010000074.1 GCA_903938575.1 uncultured Gammaproteobacteria bacterium | reverse complement strand
GCGTGATCGGTTTGCGTCCTGGCGAGAAGGTGCGCGAGGAATTGGTCACCAATGGCGAGATCACTGCCACCGCCCACCCCATGATCGTGCGAGCGCTGGAAGATTTCCTACCCTGGCCGGAGCTGGAGTCGAATCTGCAGCAGCTGGCGGCAGCCTGTGAAAACTACGACTGTCATCGTATAAGTGAGGTGTTCGCCCTTTTCCTGCCCGGGTTTGCTCCTCGGCAGGTTTCGCTCGACCCCTTGGATGCGGGGCGCGTGGCAACACCCTCTGCCAAAATCGCTCATCTCACGCAGTTCCAGCGTAATCGAGGCCCCGGTGATTGACAGGTCATATCGTGCCGGTGGCACCATTCTCACTTTCCCGAGGCTATTAGCGGATGGCTGACTTCGACGTATTCAACGGCGATGCCGACGGGATCTGCTCCTTGATACAGCTTCGTCTGTCTGAGCCTCGGGAGGCCGTTCTGGTGACGGGGGTCAAGCGTGACATTGATCTGCTTCGGCTGGTCAAAGGCGGCGCTGGTGATCGTGTGACGGTGCTGGATGTCGCCATGGAAAAAAACCGGCAGGACCTCGAGCGCTTGCTGGAGGTCGGTGCGGAGGTCTTTTACGCCGACCATCATCACCCGGGCGATGTTGCCCTCGAGCATCCGCGGCTTGTGGCCCTGATCAACACGGCGCCCGAGGTGTGCACCAGTCTCCTCGTCAATGGCTATTTGCGTGGTGCTCACGCGGCGTGGGCGGTCGTTGGCGCCTTCGGCGACAACCTTGCGAGCAGCGCGCGTGCTGCTGCGGCACCGATCGGACTCGATGAGAATCAACTGATCGCGGCTGAGAAACTGGGTACGTACATCAATTACAACGGTTATGGCCCTGCCGTGGAGGATCTCCATTTCGCCCCGGAGGCGCTGTTTCGGGGCCTGCGTGAATATCCCAGCCCTTTTGATTTCATCGTGGGTGATGCGCAGACCTTCGACAAGCTGGAATCGGGCTACCACGAGGACATGGCGCGCGCCTCGTTGCTGCCGCCGCTTCGTGATGCGGGTCATGCTGCCGTATACCTGCTGCCGGATGAAGCCTGGGCGCGGCGGGTGAGCGGCGTGTTCAGCAATGATCTGGTGAACCTGCACCCCTCGCGGGCCCATGCCGTGCTCACGGAAATTGACGGGGGTGATTTCCTGGTGAGTGTCCGGGCGCCGCTGTCAAACCGTATTGGTGCGGATGAGATCTGCAGGCAGTTTCCCTCTGGGGGTGGGCGTAAGGCTGCTGCCGGTATCAACCGCCTGCCGCAGGCTGATCTTGACCGCTTCGTGCGTGTGTTCAGCGAGCGTTATTCTCCGCGCAGCTAGGAGGCCAGGGGATGAGGCCACCCGTGATGTCGCTCCTCGCCCTGCTGGCGGTGGGCAGTTGCCCGCCGGCAGTGGCGCAGCGCGCAAGCGCGGAAGGTGATCGCAGTTGGGTCGATACTTCCTACGAATACGTTACCAACCGCGCCGATACCTTGTCGCAGCAGTTTGATTCCTTTTTCGGCGAGGCGGATGCCGAGCGTGAATCGGCCGATTCAGTCTTGCGTCTACAGAGCGAGTACGAGTGGAACGAGCAGGAGCAGAGCGATGCCAGGATACGCCTGCGTGGCAAGGTTGACCTCCCGCAACTCAACCGTCGCCTCAGTCTGGTCTTCGGCGAGGAGAACGACTATCGCAACGATGTACTCCCCTCGACGGAGGAGCAGGATGGGGACGTGGGCCTGCAGTACAGCTTGCTCGATCGTGCGCGCAGTCGGCTTGATCTCTCATTCGGCACCAACGCGTCCCTCGATTTTCACACCAGCCTGCGCTATCGCTACCTCCAGCCTGTCAATGATCGGCTTAGTCTCAGGTTTACGGAGCGTCTCTATCTGAAAGAGGGTGACGGAACCGGCTCCATCACCCGGGGAGATATCGATTACAGCTTCAGCACTGATCGGATCCTGCGGTTCACCTCGGATGTCGAATACGGCCAGGAGACAGACGGCGCGGAGTGGGGGTCGCGGCTCAGTTATCTCCTCAAAATCAGCCCGCGTGCCGCGCTCAGCTATTTTTTTGCCGTTTCAGGCCAGACCGAGCCACGGCACATTACGGATGCCTACGCCATCGGCATCCGTTATCGGCGCAACGTCCTCCGGCCCTGGATTTTTGTGGAAGTGGAGCCCTCCCACCTCTGGCGCCGGGAAACCGAAGACGACCGGCGGGAACCTGCCTGGGCCATCAGCTTCCGCCTTGAACTGTTGGAGGAGATCCGGAACCGTCATCACGAGCGCTGATGGTCTGTGCCGTCCCGGCAGGCTATGATTAAAAATCTTCGCCACCGAACCTGTGAGGTTGCGCTTGGGTGGTGGACGGCTGGAGACGACTGCATGAGTTCCCTTGATTCCGTAGAGACGCGCGTTTCCGATCTGGAGATCGGGATGTACGTGTCGGCCCTCGATCGACCCTGGGCAGAAACTCCGTTTCTGATGCAAGGGTTCTACGTTGCCAGCCAGCAAGACATCGAGGAGCTCGAACGGCACTGCAGGCATGTCTTCGTTGATGTCTTTCGCAGCAGGAACAGGGCGATTCCCCGACGGGGCCCGTTGGTTGGGGCGCCCGTCACCCACGCTCGCCTCGCGGCCAGCGCAGGGCCTGCGGCACCTAGCGGAGGTGGTGTTCAATTCAAGTCACGCGACGGTAATGCCGGCGCGCTTTTGTTTCCCCATCGCAAGCTTAAAAAATATGACGATGCCGCCGGAGGCATCCAGAAGGAGATGGGCGTGGCCAAGAAGGTCCACGCTGAGCTCTCCAGTGCGGTCGATGAGATGTTTGCGGAATTCCACAGTAGCAATGTCCTGAATGTGTCGGGAGTCCGGGCCGCCGCAGACCCGATGGTCGACAGCGTGATACGCAACCCGGATGCCTGCGTGTGGCTGGCGCGCATGAAGAACGAGGACAGCTACACGTTCCGTCATTCGGTGGGGGCTTCCATCTGGGCCGTCGCGCTTGGTCGGCAGCTCGGTTTGCCCAGGGTCGACTTGCAGCGTCTCGCGCTTGGCGCGTTGCTGTTCGATGTTGGCAAGTTGCGCATCCCCTCAGAACTCCTGCAAAAGCGCGAACGCCTGAGCCGCGGGGAGTATGAGTTGCTCAAGTCGCACGTTGGCTTCGGCATGGATATGTTGGGAAACACCGGGTTGCTGAATCGCAGTGTCTCGGAAATGGTTGAGTATCATCATGAGCGGCACGGCGGGCACGGCTATCCGCACGGACTTTCCGGAAACGACATTCCCGTGGTGGCGCGTATTGCCGGGATCGTCGATTGTTACGACGCCATCACCAGCCGGCGCCCCTATGCCGAGCCGATCTCTCCTAGCCATGCAGTCAAGAAGCTCTATGCATGGCGCGATATCGATTTCCAGGCCGAACTGGTCGAAGAGTTCATTCAGGCGATCGGTATTTATCCGGCTGGCACCGTGGTGGAGCTTTCTAGCGGCGAAGTAGGGGTGGTGCTGGCGGAGTACAGGGCCCGCAGGCTCCGCCCGCAGGTGCTTATCCTGCTGGATCGGGACAAGCGTCCGCTGCGTGACCCCAAGCCGCTCGACCTGCTCACAACGACCCATGACGAAGACGGCAGGCCGCTGGAAATTGCCACCAGCCTCGAGCCCGGCGCCTACGGTGTGGATATCGAGGCGGTGAGCATTTGATCTCTAACCTCGCAAGCATGAGACTTCTGTGAGCCCTCCGCCGGTTGACCGTGAGGGTTTTCTCGCGTTGCTCGCAGCGCTCATTGATGCTGCTCGCGATGATGGTTCCATCGTCGGACTCGCTGTGCTCGATGTGCGCGATTTCAATCGCATAAACGGCGTTTATGGTTTCGCCGCCGGCGATCAGGTGATCGCCGAAATCACCGAGCGGCTGCAGACAATTTCCCGCAAGAGCCCGGTCGCGAGAAGGGTTGGCGCTAACAGTTTTGCCGTGATTTTCTCCGGGATCGCGAGCCCTGAACTCTTGCCGCTGATCGGCAGCCGTATCGTGCGCACCGCCAGCGAGAGTCTGCTGGTCGGCGATCAGGAAATCGTTTTCGATGTGCAGGTCGGTTTGGCCGCATTTCCGAACGACGCCTGGAATACCGAGGCACTGTACTTCCTGGCCGAGCAAGCGCTTCGCCTGGCGAGACAACGCAATGCCGCCTATGCCGTGCACGCTCCCGATGAGTTGCAGCGCCAGCGCTCGCTCTGGAAGCAGGAGCTGGAGCTCGGTGATGCCTTGGCAAGCAACGAACTGCAGCTCTGGTATCAACCCCGTGTTGCTCTGTCCGATGAGACCTACGAGCGGCCGGAGGCCTTACTGCGCTGGTTTCAGAAGAACGGCTCTGTCGCGGCTCCCGAGCGCTTGGTTCCAGCCATTGAGCAGGGCGGGCGCGGCGCCGAGTTGACCCGCTGGGTGCTCAACACGGCCCTGCGCCAGTCCAGGCGCTGGCCGGGTCTGGGTGTCTCCGTCAATATTTCGGCTGTAGCTCTCGCCCTTCCGGAAGCCGTCGACACGCTCACCTCCGCATTGCGCATCTGGAACGTGGCGCCACAGGGCCTCACGGTCGAGATTGCAGAAGCCTCGCTTGCCCGTGGTGCAGAGGCCTGCGAGCAGCAGCTCAAACCTCTGCGGGAGGCCGGAATACGCATTGCTGTGGATGGTTTCGGTACCGGCTCCTGTTCCCTCGCCCAGTTCAAGACACTGCGGGTCGATGAGATCAAGATCGATCGCAAGCTGGTTGCTACCGCAGCTCGCAGCCCCGGTGATCGTCTGCTTTGTGAGCACCTTATCGCGCTCGCACATGGGTTCGGAATGAAGGTTGTGGCCGTGGGGGTTGAGGACGAGCCCACACGTGATCTTTTTCGGCACTTGGGCTGTGATTCTGCGCAGGGTTATCTCGTGGGGAAATCCATGACCGACGAGGATTTTCTTGCCTGGACCCGGGCCAAAGGAATGGCTGAACCTCATTCCTGAGTGGCCAATAAGTGCTTCCCACGAAGGCGATCAGGGAATTCACGCGACACCGCGTAGAGCCTCGAATAAGTTTTTGACACTCTGACTCAAATCAGTACAATGCCCCCTCCCTCGCGAGGGGTGGTTAGCTCAGCTGGTAGAGCACCTGCCTTACAAGCAGGGGGTCGGCGGTTCGATCCCGTCACCACCCACCATTTGGGATTGTGTTTCAAGGAGCGGTAGTTCAGTCGGTTAGAATACCGGCCTGTCACGCCGGGGGTCGCGGGTTCGAGTCCCGTCCGCTCCGCCATTTTGTATTGGAATCAGTCGCTTGTGACAGAAGCGGCTTATTCGTCAGCGCTGCCAGCGCGTTTGACTTCCCGACCTGACCCGCTGAAATTATATTCGGTTGGTTGCCCGACAAGGGGCCGGGTGCTCCCAGCTTTCAGACGATTCTTTTTATCAGCTCAGGCTGCTCAACTCTGCGTGACTCGTTCGACCACGCGCTGTATCTGCGGAAGAACAGCTCTCGCGAGTGCCCCGTTTGTTCTTTTGCATAAGCGGGCGCAACACGAGCTGTCAGCAACTCGCGGTTCGCGTGGACCTCTGCACAGCGAAGAAGTGGGGGTCGCAGGGCCCCCGTTTGTTTTGCGCGTCGTGAGTGGCTCATTCCTGTTTCGTAACCCCCGAAGCCGCTGCCTGCCCAAAGCAAGCAGGATTCGCTCTGCCCGCTACTCGGGCGATCGTGTTGTTCACATGGCCATGTTGCGCTTGCATGCGACAACGCTCTCCACGGAGGGCATCGCAGGGCACCGTTATCGTTCAGCTCACATTGCCGCTGCGCTCAGCCCTTGCGCTGGTGCAATGCCTAAGGCTGTAGCACGAGAATATGCGGTGAGTGTGCAGGAGGCCATCGTGTATCCGTGGCGTAATGCCCTGACACGGGCCGCACGGGAGTGAGTTGTCGGACAGGTGGCGCAGGAAACATGCGCTTCAGACAGTTGCACCGGGCGGCCGTGACGACCGACACCTTGACGGTGCCGGTCGCTGGCAGACAGAAATCAGAACCCGCTGACGAGCAGACGTTTTGGGGTGCGCCCGGTTCGCTGCTGGTGCAGTGCCAGCACGGATCCGATCCCTGTATCCGCCACGGCGTCATCAAGAGCGTTGGCGTAGCAGGTGCTCCATTCGCGACGCATGGCGAGACTTCGCGATTCCTCGGGCGCGCACACCGTGCGTGATGCGGTTTCGAGGCGGCTGTACAGGGTCTGACTCCCGGCTTTTACGTCCAGTTTCAGATCGTCGTAGCGCACGGTAACCGAGCGGCTTTCAG
>CAJADV010000073.1 GCA_903938575.1 uncultured Gammaproteobacteria bacterium | reverse complement strand
GCGCTCGCCGGTACGGTGGTTCAAGCCGTGGCCGAGTGCCTGTCCGGTCTGGTCTACATCAACAGCATCGTTCCCGGCGCGGTGGCTATCTGGGGCCCCTGGCCCTTCGTGTCGGATCTGCGCACGGGCGCCATGTCGGGCGGTTCGGGCGAGCAGGCGCTGATCACCTCCGGTTGCGCGCAGATGGGTCACTTCTACGGCCTGACGGTCGGCTCGGCCGCCGGCATGTGCGATGCCAAACTCCCCGACATGCAGGCTGGCTACGAGAAAGGTGTCACCGCCGGCATCTCGGCCATGACGGGCATCAATCTGATGTACGAAAGCGCCGGCATGCACGCCTCGCTGCTCGGCTTCTGCCACGAGAGCCTGCTGATCGACAACGATATGCTCGGCGCCATCAACCGCAACGTGCGCGGCATCGAGGTTAACGAGGACACGCTCTCGCTCGAGGTGATCAAGCAGGTGTGTCTCGAAGGCCCCGGCCACTACCTGGGCAGCGAGCAGACGCTCGCGCTGATGCAGAAGGAATATGTATACCCGCTGGTAGCGAACCGCATGAGCCCGAAAGAGTGGGTGGAAGCCGGGCGCCCGGACCTCCTCGAGACTGCGACCCGTCGCAAGAACGAGATCCTGTCCACCTACCATCCCGATTACCTCCCGCGCGAGATCGACGACGTCCTGCGCCGCGATCACCGCATCTTCCTGCCGCGCGAGGTGATGGAGCCCGGGGATCCGCGCTGGTCTTGAGGCTTCGTCCCCCAAGGCTCATGTCGCGGGCATGGCCCGCTCCTACATCGAGCGGGCGTCGGGGGCATGGGCCGCTCCTACACGGATCGGGTTTCGCGGGCATGGCCCGCTCCTACGCGGATCGGCGGATTACAGCAGAAGTACGAGCGCATCGGGCCGTAGGCCCTCCCGGTGAGCGGCCTTCATCTGCGGGATCGTCTGGAACGATCCTGCGGATGCAGGCAGCCGCCGCACAGGGATGTGCGGCGGCGTGAGCGAGCGGGAGGGCCTGCGGCGCGATGCGCGGGTGGCACATCCTCACCAGTCGCGGGCATGGCCCGCTCCAGCGGGATCGGATGTCGCAGGCATGCGCCGATGGTTGCCGCCCGCTGACTGTTTCTGATCTACTCGCCGCGCGTATTTCGCCCCCGGGAGACTGCCATGCCTCTGCAGATGAACCGCGACGTTTTTATCACCTGTGCTGTCACCGGTTCGGGTGGTACCCAGGATCGCTCACACCTCGTTCCCCGCTCACCCAAGCAGATCGCCGAGAGCGCGATCGCGGCCGCCAAGGCCGGTGCCGCGGTGGTGCACTGCCACGTTCGCGACCCGGAATCCGGCAAGCCCTCGCGTGATCCCGCGCTCTATCGCGAACTGGTCGAGCGCATCCGTGACTCCGCCACCGACGTGGTCATCAACCTGACCGCAGGCATGGGTGGCGACCTGATCCTCGGCCCGCCCGAGGCGCCGATGTCCTTCAACATGGAAGCCACGGACATGGGCAGTGCCCAGAGCCGCATGGAACCCATCGCCGATTGCCTGCCCGAGATCTGCACCCTCGACTGCGGCACCATGAATTTTGCAGAAGCCGATTACGTGATGACCAACACGCCGGGCATGCTCCGTGCGATGGGCAGCATGATGACGGCGCTTGGCGTGCGCCCCGAGATAGAGGCCTGAGACACCGGGCATCTCTGGTTCGCCAAGCAACTCGTCGACGAAGGCGTGCTCACGGGGCCGGCCATGGTGCAACTCTGCATGGGTGTGCCCTGGGGCGCGCCGAACGACATGAACACCTTCATGGCCATGGTGAACAACATTCCGCGCGACTGGGTGTGGTCTGCCTTCAGCCTGGGTCGCGACCAGATGCCGTATGTGGCCGCGGCGGTG
>CAJADV010000072.1 GCA_903938575.1 uncultured Gammaproteobacteria bacterium | reverse complement strand
TTGAAGGCGCCGTCCAGGTCCCAGGCGAATGAGTGGTAGGGGCAGCGCAGTTCCGTGGCGTTGCCGCTGCCGCGCTTGAGGATGCGGCCGCGGTGGCGGCAGGAGTTGTGGTAGCCGCGGAGCACGCCCGAGGGGCTGCGCACCACGAGAATTGAATAGCGCGTGATGTCGTAGCTCAGGTAGTCGCCGGGATCGGGCAGCTGCGATTCGCGGCAGACCATGAGCCAGGATTTGGGCCAGAGTTTCTCGACCTCGCGGTCGTGGAAGGCGCGCCTGAGATAGCGGTCGAAGGGGATATTCTCCGAGCCGAGATAGGGGACCGTGTCCTCGCGCAGCGATCCGGGCGCGGCCACTGGCTCGCGGTCCAAGAGCTCCTGGTAGGACGGCCCTTCGCTGCGGGCAATGACGTTGTGCGGATCAATGCTGTGTTTCTGTGTCATTGCGTGTCTCCGTCAGGCGGTCTGTGCGCACTCAGCGCGTGAGGATGGTGGTGGCGCTGATGCCCGGTGCGCCGTAAACATGACTGTAGGCCGTACGCGGCTCACCGGGCACCTGCCGTGCCCCGCCGGCGCCACGCAACTGCACGACATTCTCGTGGATCTGGCGCAGGCCCGAGGCGCCGATGGGTTCGCCATTGGCGATGCAGCCGCCGTCGGTATTCAGCGGCAGGCGCCCGCCGATCCGTGTCTCGCCGCGGGCCAGCATGCCTTCCTGCTCGCCGTGCTCGCAGAAGCCGTTCTCCGCCATGTGCATGATCTCGGCGCCGGACTCGGTGTCCTGCACTTGCGCCACGCCGATGTCCAGTGGGCCTAAGCCCGCCTGCTCGAAGACTGCGCGTGCGGCATCTACGGTGGGGCCGGGCGTGACCTCCAGGGCCTGCGACGGGGCAAAGACCTCGAAGGACCCGAAGCGACGCGAGCGCAGCACGGCGCCCTTGATGAACACCGGCGTGCGTGTGTAGCGGTGCGCGAGGTCGGCGCGGCACAGCACCAGCGCCACGGCGCCCTCCGATGGCGAGCAGAACATGTACTTGGTGAGCGGGTCGTTCACCATGGTCGAGGACAGGATTTCCGCGAGGGCCACGGGCGTGCGCCGCCAGGCGTTGGGGTTCAGTTCGCCGTTGCAGAAGGCTTTCTCGGCCACCCGCGCAAGCGCGAGCGAGCTGATCCCGTAGTCGTGCATGTAGCGCTGTATCTTCATGCCGAAGAACTGCGTGGTGACCATCATGCCCGCCTCGCCGTACCACTTGCCGAGGCCCATGCTCTCGGGGTCGGGGTTGAAGGCGCCGCGGTCGTGTTTGTCGAAGCCTGCGACCAGGCCTATCTCGAACTCGCCCGAGAGGATCGCGCTGCGCGCGGCCATCAATGAGCTGCCGCCGGTGGCGCAGCCGTTCGCCACGTTGGTGAAGGGCAGGCCCGTCAGGCCGAGCTCGTTCACCAGCGCGTCCGCGCTGCCGGCGCTGTGGCTGCCGCCGAAGGCGAACTGCATGTCGGGCCACGCGCAGCCGGCGTCGGCCAGTGCGGCGCGCACAGCCACCGCGCCCTGCTGCAGGCCGCTGCGTCCGGGCGTACGCCCGAAAGGATGCATTCCGATGCCGACGATCGCCACGTCCATGCCTGTCCCCATCGCTGTCTGCAGCGTGCCGTGTGCGTCGCCGGCCCTCAGGCCGGGCGGAACGCGAAATTGATGATGTCCGTGCCGTCGGCATCCCGGCGTAGCGGCAGGAACACGAGTTCCATCGGCATGCCGATATGCAGCTTCTGCGGATCGCTCTCGGTGAGGCGCGCCTCTACGCGCACGGCGCCCGGCAGTTCTATGTAACCGAGGCCGAAAACCCTGAAGGTGTCGGGCGTCTCGCCGGTGTTGTAGGGGCTCTTGGGCATGATGCGCTGCACCGTCCAGCTCCACAGCGTGCCGCGCCGCGGCAGATCCTCGACGCTGACCTCGCTGCCGCAGCAGGCCGGGCATGACTGCTGTGCCGGGAAGGTGGCGCGCCCGCAGTCCCGGCAGCGCGAACCGAGCAACGCAGGCTCGCTGGCGGGCCAGCGAAACAGGCCTTCCGCGATGGGCTTGCTCGTTGCTGCATGCATCGGGAATTCTCTCGGTGGATGAGGTCAGATCCTAGCAGGACAGGCGCCGCCAAAACAGTATGGTTTGTTTTTTTTACCGGCCTGCTGCCGCGACCAGCGCCTCGACGCACGCATAGCAGCGTGCGGTGTATCAGTGCTCCGGTGTGTACCAGATCGCTGAGCTGTAGGCGCGCTCCTGGGTCTCGGCCGGCACATCGGCGGGCCGTTCGACGCCGAAGCGCACGGCGTCATAGGTGCTCCAGCGCGGCGTGGGAATTTCGAGCACGCGGGCGTAGTAGAACGCGTCCTGCGCGGGATCGAAATCGGGGTCGGTCCATGCGGCGGCAAGCTCCGCGGCACCGATGCTGTTGGTGTAGGTGGCGGCGTTCAGGTCAACGGTGCTTCCCACGGCGCGCGGGTGCGCTCCGGCTGCCGTGGCAGCGCGCCCCCCGGACAGCGCCACGTCGTGGACCTGCTCGGCCGTGCTGCCGTCTGGCTTCGTCCATCCCTTCACGATCTGCACCCGGTCGAGGTTCGCGCCCTGCGGGTCGCGCGCGGCTGCCACCAGAAAGCTCGGTGCCTGCTGGCTGCCGCGCGCTGGCAGCACGCCCCCCATCGGAACGCCGCGGCGGTAGGCACGCTCGGCGTAGTCAGCGCCGTTCAGGTCGGCCGCGGCAAACTGCCAGCCGCCGAAGAAACGCAGCCGGATGCGCGGGCCGGAGGAGGCGTAGACCTCGCGCCGACGCAGCGCGTCGAAGAGGGCTTCGCGCGTGTTCTCCCGCGCCCACACGCCGGTATAGCCCGAGGCGGCGAGCCGACGGTTGTCCCACAGCTTGCCGCCCATCTTGTTGGCAAGCCGGGCGGGGGCGGGTTCGGAATCGGGGAACTTGCCGAAGAAATTGTCGTCATCTGCGGTCGCGAGCGCCGTGTGCGAGTCGGTGCTGCCGATCATGCCGAAGCTGAAGGGGTTCGCGCCGAGGCTGCGCCGCAGGGCGATGCCGCGCCGCAGCGCCGAGCGTGCGTACTCGCCACCGAGCATCCACGGTTGCTTGGGTTGCATGGTGATATCGGTCTGGTCCCAGGTCTCGAAGTCGGCGAATTCGTCGGCAGGCGATAGCAGCGGATGGGTCTCGCCATCGCCTTTGATCTGCGTGACCTCGACCACCGGCTCCCACCGCGAGCGCTCGCGGGCGTAGCTCGCGGACAGCGGCTCGCCGCCCACTGTGCGGTCGCTGAACATGGCGCCGTTCGAGAGATTCCCGTTGTGCGGTATGGCGAGCGCCGCGCCGCCGGTTTCGCGCTCGTAGCCGGCGAGGAAGCGCCACAGGGCCTCCGGATCCGGGCTGTCGAGTGCCGAGAACGGCAGCACCCGGTCGGTACGCGCTATGCCGTCGCGGAACAGCACATTGCGGTGCAGGTTGCCGCCGTTGATCATCGAGCTCCACTCGTAGCCGATGAACGCCGTGAAGCGGCCCGGCTCGTTGAAGCGTTCGGCCGTGGTTCCGAGTTGATGCCACACCGAGGCCTCGATGTCCGGCGTGAGACCTGCGGGTGTTTCCTTGCGCTGGATGAAGCCCACGTACTCGCTGGCGATATCGGCGACCCGCCCGGCTGCGAGATGCGCCGACCAGCGTGCCCCGAAGCCGCTTGCCAGCAGGCCCTTGTCACCCTCCGCGATGCGTGGGATCACGCCCAGGAACTCGGCGTGATCTGACACCAGCAGGAAATCGAGCGGCTGCCGCAATTGTGCGGTCTGGCCGTTGTGCGCGCGCACCGGCTCGCCGCGGGCAAAGCGGAAGGCCTCTTCCGGCCCGAGCGCGCGGTTGCCGAAGGCG
>CAJADV010000071.1 GCA_903938575.1 uncultured Gammaproteobacteria bacterium | reverse complement strand
GGCATCGTGAACACCCGCGTCGTCGTGC
Organism: uncultured Gammaproteobacteria bacterium; assembly: GCA_903938575.1. Classification (GTDB taxonomy): domain Bacteria; phylum Pseudomonadota; class Gammaproteobacteria; order Pseudomonadales; family UBA5518; genus UBA5518. Next base: position 2,141 of record CAJADV010000071.1, on the reverse strand, counting down.
CGAGGTTCCCGTGGAGCGCCGCCACATGCACGGTCTCCTCGGAGACGGGCACCAGCACCGCGGCGCGCTCCCGCGCCACCAGCGCGCGCAGATCATCGAGATAGCCGCTCTTCGAGTGCCGCGGCGCACGCACCCGCGGCGCGAAGTCCACGCAGTTCGACACCTTGGCGAGATGCATGGAAAAGGGCTCGGCGATACCCACGCGGCAACCGGCGCGATGGAGCGCGCGGGCGACGTCCATGGCCTTGGGAAGGCGGCCGTTGGTGAGCAGCACCGTGTCGCGGTTCAAGGGGCTATTCCCGTCATGCGCGCGGTGCCTCGCGCCGTCGCGTGATGCGACACAGGATCTGCGCCTCGGGTCGCGTGGTGAGCCGGGCGACGGGCCGCACGGCCCCCGGCGCCAGCGGCGCAAAATCATAGCGTCGCAACAGCTCGGCGAGCATCAGCACGGCCTCGGTGTGGGCGAAGGCCTGGCCCACGCAGATGCGCGGCCCCTGACCGAAGGGGATATAGCCCCACTCGGGGAGGTCCGATTCACGCTCAGGCGAAAAGCGGTCCGGGTCGAAGGCATCCGGCTCTTTCCACAATTTCATGTGCCGGTGCATGACCCAGGGCGAAATCATGATCAGCGCCCCGCGCTTCACCGTACGGCCACCGATGCGCGCCGTCTCCAGCGCCACGCGCGGCATGAAGGTGATGGGCGGATAGAGCCGCAGGGTCTCGCGGAAAACATTGCGCACATAACTCATCTCGCGCACATGCTCGAAACTGATCGGGTCGTCGCCCGCCACGCGACCGATCTCGGCCAGCAGCCGATCACGCACGGCGGGCGCCATCGAAATCAGGTAGAGAATCCAGGTAAGCGCACTGGCGGTGGTTTCGTGGCCGGCCAGAAACATCACGCCGATCTGGTCGATCAGCTCCTCGCGCGAGAAGGGCGTGCCCGCGCTGTCGCGCGCCTCGCGCATGGAGGCGGCGATGTCCTCGGTGTTGCGGGTGGCATGCGCATCCACCAGTTCCCCGAGCAGTTCGCGAATGCGCACGCAGGCGGCCAGCACCTCGGGGCGCTGCGGTGTGTCGGCCCAGGCCTTGCCGAAAATCATCGGCAACAGCCGGACCTGGGCGACGCTGCGTTCGAACGTGAGGAAGGACTCGAACACCGCGTGCGCCGTCCGCGATTCGAGCGGCGTCGAGAACACGGTGCGGGTAATCGCATCGGCCGTGAGATGGCTGGTGAGAAGATCAAGCGACAGCTGCTCGCCCGCGGCGGCGCTGCGGTCCAGCGCGGGCAGCGCATCCTGCACGGCATCGCGCATGGGGCCGAAGGCGAGGCTCAACTTCATGTGCGAGAAGGCCGGGTTGATCATGCGCCGCTGGCGATCCCAGGTGGCACCGCCCGAGACGAAAATCGAATCCCCGACCAGCGGGCGCAGCGCCTCCTGCATCAGGTCGCTCTTGGGGTAGCGGTCCATGTCCTCGGTCATGATCCGTCGCACCAGCACCGGATCGCTCACCATGACGATCGAGCGCCGCGTCTGGCCCAGCGTGCACATGGGCTGGCGATAGGCCTTGGCCGGCACCAGGCTCAGCAGATCGCCATCGCCACGCCACAATACGCGGGCGAGCGAGGGCAGCTCCGGCAGCGCACGCATCCGCGGCGGATGAAACAGGTCCGCGCTCACCGGGCGAGCCCCGGGGAGTGGCGCCGCGACGGTTGCGCCATGGCCGGTGCCGGCCGACAATCTGGCGTGCAGGGGGGCTCCATGTACATTCTTTTCAATCTGTTGGTGGCCTGCCACATCACCACCGGCGCGGTGGGTCTGGTGTCGTTCTGGGCGCCCGTATTCTCGCGCAAAGGCAGCCGCTTCCACGTGAAATGGGGACGCGTGTTCGTGTGGTCACTGCTGGTGACCGGCAGCATCGCCGTCTGCATGGCCACCGTCACGCTGATCGCACCCGCCGAGACGCATCCGCACATCCCCGACCTGGTACTGGTGAACGGCGTCTTCGGCTGGATGATGCTGTATCTCGGCGTACTTACGGTGAACCTGGCGTGGTATGGCGATCTCGCCGTGCTGAACCGCCGCGCACATCTGGCCAACCGCACCCGCTTGAACCTGGCGTTGCAGGTGCTGCTGCTG
>CAJADV010000070.1 GCA_903938575.1 uncultured Gammaproteobacteria bacterium | reverse complement strand
TCCTGCGGCTTGCACAAATCCCCGGGGATCATGTTGGCCGATACGCCCGAGCGCATGGAGTTCCTCAAGATGACCGTGGCGCGCGGGCGCTACCTCGGCATGGACACCAGCATCATCTCGGTGGCCGAGGCCAAAGAGGTTTTTCCCTTCATCGAGGAAAAGTATTTCCTCGGTGCACTGCTCGATCCTAACGAAGGTCACCTCGATCCCAGCGGCACCACGCACGCCTATGCCAAGGCCGCCCGTATCAACGGCGCGAGTATCGAACTCTCCACCCGCGTCACGGCGCTGGAGCAGACCGCCGATGGCACCTGGATCGTGCGCACGGACAAGGGCGAGGTGCGCGCCGAGCACGTGGTGAACTGCGGCGGCCTGTGGGCCCGCGAAGTCGGCCGCATGGTGGGTATCGAGTTGCCCGTGCTCGCGATGGAGCATATGTACCTCGTCACCGATGACATTCCCGCGGTGGTGGAATTCAATGAGCGCAGCGGCAAGGAAGTCGGGCACCTGATCGACTTCGGCGCCGAGAGCTACCTCCGCCAGGAAGGCCGCGGCATGGTGATCGGCGTCTACGAGAAAGCCTGCGTGCCGTGGTCCCCGCGCGAGACGCCGTGGAGCTTCGGGCAGGAGCTGTTGGCGCCGGATCTCGACCGCATCGCGCCCTCGCTCGAAATCGCATTCAAGCACTTCCCGGCGCTGGAGAACGCGGGCATCAAGCGCATCATCAACGGCCCCTTCACCTTCGCGCCCGATGGCAATCCGCTGGTAGGTCCAGTGCCGGGACGCACCAATTTCTGGTCGGCCTGCGGCGTGATGGCGGGTTTCAGCCAGGGCGGTGGCGTGGGGCTCGCGCTGTCGAACTGGATGGTCGACGGCGATCCGGGTTTCGATATCTGGGGCATGGACGTGGCGCGCTACGGCGACTGGGCTACGCGCAGCTACACCAACGCCAAGGTGCGCGAGAACTATGCGCGGCGCTTCTCGATCCGCTTCCCCAACGAAGAACTCCCCGCTGCACGCCCGCTGCAGACCACAACGCTCTACGACACCTTCCGCGCACAGGGCGCGGTGATGGGCGACTCCTGGGGCATGGAGACGCCGCTGTGGTTCGCGCGGCCCGGCGAGAAAGCGCAGGACATCGTGTCGTTCCGGCGCTCCAACGATTTCGGTCCCGTGGGCGATGAGTGCCGCGGCGTGCGTGACGCGGTGGGTGTCACCGAGATCGCCAACTTCGCCAAGTACGAGATCACAGGTGCCGGCGCCGAGGCCTGGCTTGCACGCGTGATGACCAACACCATGCCGCGCATCGGTCGCCTGGTGCTCACGCCCATGCTTAACCATCAGGGCCGGATCATCGGTGACTTCACCATCGCCAAGGCCGCGGACAACCGCTTCATGATGTGGGGCTCCTCGCAGGCGCAGATCTACCACATGCGCTGGTTCGAGAGCGTGCTGCCGGCAGACGGCTCGGTGCGCATCGAGGCGTTCGGCATGCGGATGGTCGGGCTCTCGATCGCGGGCCCGCGATCGCGGCAGGTGCTGGAGCGGCTCACCGACGAGGACGTGTCGAACACGGCGTTGCGCTTCATGGATTACCGCGAGATGGATATCGCCGGCATCCGCACCAAGCTGAACCGCATCAGCTACACGGGCGATCTGGGCTACGAGATCTGGGTGGCGCCCGAATATCAGCTGCGTCTTTACCAGGCCATCATGAGCGCCGGCGCGGAGCTCGGTATCTGCAACTTCGGCATGCGCGCGCTGCTGTGCCTGCGTCTCGAAAAGCACTTCGGCACCTGGTATCGCGAATTCCGCCCCATCTATGGTCCCTTCGAGGCGGGCCTTGATCGCTTCGTGCGGCTCGACAAGCCCGATTTCATTGGCCGCGAGGCCGCGCTGCGCGAGAAGGCCGAGGGCCCGAAGCGCACACGCATCTTCATGGCGGTGGAGGCCACCGACGCCGATGTGCTGGGCGATGAGCCCATCTGGGTCGATGGCAAGGTGGTGGGCTGGGTCACGTCCGGCGGCTACGGCCACTGCGTGGGGCAGTCGCTCGCGCAGGGCTATATCCCCACCGTGTTGCTGCGCCCCGATCTCACGCTGGAAATCGAGATCCTCGGTGAACGTCGCCCGGCGCGACTGCAGGACGCGCCGCCTTTCGATCCGCAAGGCTCAAGAATGAGAATGTAGGACCGCCTGTACGAGAGGGTGTCCGTATGCCTGTTCTGATCGACAAAGCGGCGCTCGGCCCCCTCGCTGCGCGCTTCGACGAGGCCCTCGAACTGGTGCACAACGAGTTCTCGGGACTCGATTGCGACCGTCAGTACCGGAACGCCTTCGCGCGCCTGCTGAAAGCCGATCCACTGGGACGTGTGCTCATGATGGGTACCGACCAGCGAGATCTTTTCATGCCGGCGTTGCGGGCCGTGGTGGCCGAGTTCGTGCCGGCCGGCGGCAATGTGCTCGATCTGGGTGCCGGCGACGGGCAGACCTTCGCGCTGATCGCCGACGCATTCCCCGCCGGGACCACGGTGTCTTTCGAGGAGCCCAACGCCGGGTACTTCGCGGATTATCAACAGGTGCTGGGGCGTTTTCCGCATCTGCGGCCGGGCGCGGCGCTCGCATCCCCTTTTGATGCGCTGGACGTGGCGCGTGGTGGCGTCGGCGCAGATGTCCCGGCAGATGCCAGCCAGCATCTGGTGATGGCACTGCACATGATCTACTTCCTTGCAGACCTCCCGGCCGGGCTCCTGCGGATGGCGCGCTTCGTGCGCCCGGGAGGCGCGCTGTTCATCGTGGTTGCCGACGAAACCACCGGCTATACGGGAATGGCTTTGCGCGCATTTGCAGCCTCGCAGGGCGCCGGTACCGATCACGCTGCGCAACTCGCGGCGATCGCGCAGCGGCAGGATTTGCTGGGGCCATCGCCCGACGGGGTGTTGCTGTCGATGCTGCGTGCGCAGCTCCCCGGGAGCGATTTCACGCTGGAGACCGTGCGCCAGCCGAGCCGACTCTACGGGCATGGCCTGGCCGATCTCATCGCGCTCGCGAGCATCACGGAGCTGGCCGGGATCGAGGACCTGTCGAAATTCGACGTTGCCTGCGAACT
>CAJADV010000069.1 GCA_903938575.1 uncultured Gammaproteobacteria bacterium | reverse complement strand
TTCGATCAGGTGCAGGCTGTCGGTGAGGAGGCGCTCACCGTCGGCGCTGGCGAGCGCGCGGGCAGGCACGCCGAGCTCCCGGAAGAGGTGGCGAAACATGGCCTGCACGCCGCGGCTTCGCAGGCGCTCACGGCAGGACATGAAGGTTTCCTGCAGCCCGAGCATGCGCGACTCGTCCGCAAACAGTGTGTCAAGTCCGGCAGCGTCGCGGCCCGCCAGAGTGCTTGCGAGTGCTGCGCGCAGCGCACGCTCGGACCGCGGCTCGAGCACGGCGCGCAGCAACGCGAACACGCTCGCGGCCGCATTGCTCTGGTAGACACTGTCCCGCGCCCGGGAGACCACAGGCACGCCACGACGCGAGAGTGCACGCACCAGCGGAACGGCATCACGCCAGCCGCGAACAAGGAGGGCGATATCACCGGCTTGCAGTCGCTTGCCATCGATGGTCAGCGCGCCGGCAGCCGCGTCCGCAAGCATCCCAGCAACGTGGTCTGCCACTTCCGTGCAGAGCCTGTCCCGATAGGCGTTCTCGTCCATCAGGCCGGCGTCCAGCGGACCCAACACCTGCAGCGGCGCCACCGCTTGGCCGCGCAGCTGCATGGGTTTGCTATCGGCTTTCCCCGCCGCCGTTACGTCTGCGTAAGCGAGGCCCGGAGCCCGGAAGGTGTCTTTGTCGCCGCGCAGCGAGAACAGGGCGTTCAGCGCCTTGACCAGCGCATCGGTGCTGCGCCAGCTGACGCCGAGGCTGCGCAATTCGGCGGCCTCGCGCCGGGCCTTCAAGTAGGCGTAGACGTCGGCACCGCGGAAGGAATAGATCGCCTGCTTGGGATCTCCCACCAGGAAGAGCGTGCCGCCGTCGCGATAGATGCGGTCAAAAACTTTCCATTGCAGGGGATCGGTATCCTGGCACTCATCGACGAGCGCCGCGCGGTATTGCTCACGGATCAGCTGCGCGAGGCGATCGCCCTGTTCCGGGGCCTCGAGGCCCTCGGCGAGGAGGCGCAGCAAATCGTCGAAGCCGAGCTCCGCGGTGCGTGCCTTGCGCGAGGCAAGGCGACGGAAGGCGTCCGTCACGGCATCGTGCAGGAGCCGCTGGCGCAGGAGCACTGCGTGCCGGGAAAGTGCCGCCGCGTCCTCAAGCAGGGGCATCTCGGGCATGTCCTCGCCTTTGTCGACCACGCGCTTCAAGCGGAGAGCGGCGAGCTTTTCGCGAGCGATGTTGTCCAGATGCGAGAGCTTCAGCACGTCCTGCGCGGCGGCCTCGAAGAAGGCCTCGAGCGCACGTTGCCCCTCCACTTTGAGCTGCGCCCAGAGCTGCAAGCGCTCGGCCTCGGCCGAGGGTGTCGCGGCCAGGGCGCGGAGTGCTTGCTCGGCCACTCTCAGTTCTGCAAGCAGGCTCTCCCAGTCATGGGGCGGCACCCCGCGCCAGCCGAGGTCCTGTCGCGGCAGCAGCTCGCGGACGTCCTTGATGAACTTCCCGGGCGATTTCCAACCCGCATGAATGGCATCTGACGCGAGCGAGGGCAGCGGGTACACACGCTCGCGCCAGATATCGAGCACCGTCTCGCGCAGGACGTGGGCGTCGTTCTCGCTGATGTCAGCGGCAAAGGAGGCGCCGCTCTCGAAGGCGTGGCGCTGCAGCACGCGCGCCGCGAAGCCATGGATGGTGAGAATGCTCGCGAGATCGAGGCTCATGGCCGCAAGTGCGAGCCGGTCCCGGTCTGCACTTTCATCCGCGCTCTCCGTGCGCAGGGCGGCGATCAGCGTGTCGGCGCTTTCGGGCGCACCGGAGGCAAAGGCGACGCGCGCCTCTTGCAAGCGCTCACGGATACGGCCGCGCAGCTCTTCGGTGGCGGCGCGCGTGAAGGTGACGATCAGGATGTCTTCCAGTCGCAAGGGATTCACGCCCGTGCTGCGGCCGTCGTGACCGAGCAGCAAACGCAACACGAGGCTGGTGATGGCGTAGGTCTTGCCCGTGCCAGCGCTGGCCTCGATCAGGCAGCGGCCGGTGAGCGGCTGGCGCAGCGCATCGAGTTCCTGTCCGGCGGAGGGCGCCGTCATGACTTTTTGCCCCCCTCTGCAAGCGCTGCGACCAGTGGCCGGAACACGCGCTCCGACAAGGCCTCGAAGCGGCTGTCGAGCGCCTGCTCGGCGTCCGGGAACGCGCGGCTCACATAGGCGTCCTCGCACTCGCCGGGCGAATCACCCCAACCGGGCAGGAAGACGACGAGTGCTGCTGATCGCGCTTTGGCAGCGTTCCCCTCCAACAACTCGGTGCGGACGAGAGCTGCCTTGGGAAAGAGCGGAAGCGGCTCGCACAGGCCCTCACTGCGCACGGCAGCGAGGTCGCGCAGGTGGGTCAGCGCCACGTCGGGCGCAATCACGGGCAGGCGGGCCTTGGCCTTGCGGTTGACGTGCTCGCTGGGAGACGCAACGAGCCCGGCAGCGCAGGCAATCAGGTGCCGGACCCAGAACGCCACCGCATGCTTGCCCGACAGTTTTTCGGACACCGAATACTCTTGCAGTGCCGTACCACGCAGCCCGCCGATCTCGCCCTCGATGCGCTGCATGTCCAGATCGAGGGAGACGCGTTCGGAGCGCGCCGGCGCCCAGTTGCGGACGGTATCGAGCACCTTGGCAACTTCTGCCCGCGACTTGGCAATCAGGCGCTCGCCGGCTGCGCCTTGTGGCAATGCGCCGGTGGCAAGCAACTGCGCGTCCACGGCGTGCTCGCGCCCGGAAAGCGAGGCCTCCAGCAGATCACGCCGCAGCGACCAGCCCTCGAGGGTGCCGAGCTCCAGCGGCTCGATGTCCTCCACCGATTCTTCGACCTTGTCGAAGCGCACCTCCAGCCGCGCGCTAAAGAAAGTCTCGCAGGGGCGCTGGAAAAAACGCACCAGATCATCCGGGCGGATCACGGGCTCCGGGCGCTGCGCAAGCGGCGCCGGGCAGAATGGGCTGGGAGCAGCACCCATGGCCTCGGCAGCCGGGCACCACTCGCCACGGAAGCTGAAGCGCGCACCGCTGCCGTCGAAGTAGGACGGGTGGAAGGGCTTCAGCGCGTGCCGCACCGTGAGCGCCGCGGCGCTGCCCTCACCGTGACAACGATCGATGTATTCGCGCAGCTCGCTCAAGGGCACCGCGGGCTCCAGCGCCGCGTTGCTGCGCTCGTCGGCTGCCACACGGCTGATGTAGAGGCAATCGCGGGCCGCGAGCACGGATTCGAGAAACAGGAAACGATCGTCGTCGCGGCGTGAGGGGTCTCCGCGGCGCGGCGCGGCACGCATCAGGTCGAAGGCCGGGCGCTCGCGGTTACGCGGGAAATCCGCCGCGTTCATGCCGAGCAGGCAGACCACGCGGAAGGGAATGCTGCGCAGCGGCGTCAACTGGCAGAAGCTCACCCCGGCACGGAGGAATGCGTGGCTGGTCTCGGCGGCGTTCAGATGGGTCTCAATGAGGTCCTGCACCACCTCGCGCGCGAGCTCATCGACACAGCCTGCGATATCGAGTGAGTCGATGGCCGTATTCACCGCGGCGAGCAGCTCCGCGCGGGCGGCGGCGTGAGCGGGCTCGGTGGAAATGAAGTCCGCAAAGAGGCTGTGGATCTGCTCGCGCCAGAGCGCGGGCGTGCGTGGAGTCTGCAACTGCGCGGCACGTTCAGCGAGGCCATCGACGAAGGCCGCCAGCCTTCCCACCTGCTCGGCCTCGGCCGCGCCGTTGACACCAAGGGGTGCCACACCGTCGAAGAGCGTGCCGTCGTCCAGCGCCACGCCCAACAGCAGGCGTTCGAGACCGAAGCGCCAGGTATTGCGCGCGAGCGCCGGCCCCTCACCTGCGGAGCCCGTGTCGTCATAACCCCAGCGGACGCCGCTGCGCACCACGAGTTCGTGCAGGCTCTCGATTTCGGCGGACGCGAACCCAGCGCACTCACCGATGGCGGGCACCGCGAGAAGACCCAGCACCTCGGAGGCGGAGAAGCGGCTGCGCGGGAGCGAGAGCAGGTGCAGGAAGCTTCGGGTGAGGGGCTCCTCCGCAAGGCTCGAGCGGTCGGAAATGGCAAAAGGCAGGAACCGCGGGTCGTTGCGCAGCTCCCCGAAGACGGCCTCGATATGCGGCGCATAGGGCGCGATGTCAGGGGCCATCACGACAATGTCGCGCGGTGTGAGGGCGGGGAAGCGCTCGATCATGTCGAGCAAGGCATCGTGCAGCGCCTCGACCTCGCGCAGACGACTGTGCGTTTCGGCGAAGAGGA
>CAJADV010000068.1 GCA_903938575.1 uncultured Gammaproteobacteria bacterium | reverse complement strand
GCTGACGGCCGGGCTCATCTCGGCGGCAATAGCCACCGTGATGCCGGGACCGGGTGTGATTTACGTGGGCCAAGAGTTGCGCTTCGACCGTCCGGTGCGCATCGGCGACACCATCACGGTAGAGCTCAGGGTGATCGAGAAACTGCCGGCAAAACAGCAGCTCAGGCTGCAGACAACCGCGCGCAACCAGAACGGCAAGACGGTGGTGTCAGGCGTGGCGACGGTGCTGCCACCCGCGCAGAAAGTCATGATCGCGCGCCCGCCGGAGCCGCAGTTCACGCCCGCCTGAGTGGCTGGCTCAACCGGCGGCCGCCTCGGGCGGCTTCTGGCGGAACTGCTCGGGGTCGAGGAACTGGAGTTTGAGCGTGGTGATGCCCGGCTCCGGCTTGTCGACACCGAGCATCAGGACGTTGACCGTTCCTTCCTCGTTGACGATCGACGGAATGCTGAAGAGGATCTGCCCGGTCTCCTCGCTCGCAAAGACCGGGATGTCCATCTTGAGGCGCAGTCGCTCGGCGATACGCCCGAGCAGCTGCTCCAGAGAGCGTCGGAACACCGGGAAGCCAACCTTGCCGCGAAACTCGGTGTGGTCGAGCGTCACGCGGAACAGCACCTCACCGCGTCCCTCGGAACTCATTGTTGCCAGATCGAGGGGCGAGCCGCCCTGGATCCGCGCGAAGTGCCGCTTCGCCTGCGCGCGCGAGGCGCGGATGAACGCCGCGTGCAGCAGGTTGGCCGCGGCATTCAGGAAGCGCGGCGTGTCCATCGTGAGGGAATTGGTCTCGGACATCGGGATTCGCTCGGACGCAGGCTGAAGGCCGCGAAGCGTAGCCCAAACGCAGCGCCCCATGCCAGTGCGCGGCGAGCCGATGGCGCTACAGATACGGCGAGAAGATCCAGAAGAAGGCATCCCGCAGGCGTCGCCCCAGCCCCCGGCGCCGCCACTGTTCGAGGCTCAACACACTGGAGCGGGCGAGACTCGCCGCAAAGTGGGCCGCCAGCCGGCGACCCACAACCTGATCGTAGACCTCCACGGCCATCTCGAAATTCAGCCGCAGGCTACGCGGATCGAGGTTGGAGGAGCCGGCGTGCGCGTAGTAGTCATCGACCAGGAAAAACTTGGTGTGCACGAAGGGACCGCGGAAGAATCCGACTCGCACACCTGCCTCGAGCAGTTCGCCCAGCGAGTGCGTAGCGGCCCAGCTCATGAAGCCGAAGTTGTTGCTCGCCGGCAGTATCACCGTCACCTCGACGCCGCGCAGCGCCGCCGTCTGCAGCGCCACCGTGAGCTCGCGCGGGGGCAGGAAATACGGCGTCATGATCTTGATGCTGGAGCGGGCGAGCGCGATGGCACCCACCAGCACCCACAGCAGTTTGTCGAGGTCCTCGTTGGGGCCATCGACGATGACCCGGCACTCTGCATCGCCGACCGGCAGGGGCAGCGTTTCCGGAGCCTCGGGCACCGCGCCGCCGCAAAAGGCCCAGTCGGCACGGAACACCGCGTCGATCTGCTGCACCACGGGCCCCAGCACCCGGAAGTGCATATCGAGCACCCGGGGCGACTGCCCGTCGGCCGACGAACGGTGCTTGTTGCGGATGTTCATGCCGCCGGTGAAGGCTTGCTGCCCGTCGATCACGAGGATCTTGCGGTGATTGCGCAGGTTGAAGCCGAGCGCTGGCGGAAAGAGCCTTAACGGCAGGAAACGGCGCAATTCGATGCCCGCCTCCTCGAGTGCAGCCCCGACGCGGGGAAAGGCATAGAGCTCACCGAAACCGTCGAGCATCACCCGCACCTGCACGCCGCGCGCCCGCGCCGCGGAGAGCGCGGCAACGAACTCGGCGCCCACGCCGTGCGAGTCGAAAATATAACTCGCCAGATGCACGAAGTGCCGCGCCGCGCCGATCGCCGCGAGCATCGCCGGATAGGCCTCGTCTCCGTTCAGCAGCGGCTCCACCGCATTGCCCGCAAGCAGCGCGTTACCGCTGGCGGCACGCCCGAGGTAGGCGAGGTTGCGGTACTCGGGGGCGATCAGGTGCTCGGCATCGGCGGATTCCAGGGCCAGGCGCTCACCCGACTGACTGCTGTCGGCCGGCACCTGCAGCCGGCGCGCGCGGGTGCGGATGCGGTTCTTGCCGATAGCGAGGTACGCGAGCAGACCGGCAAAGGGGATAAACAGGCAGATCGCCACCCAGGCCGCGGCGCTGCGCGGATCGCGGCTGTTCAGCAAAGCATGCACGGCACCATAGAGGCCGCCCGCAAGACTGAGCGCGGAGATCAGGAGGTAAAAAAATGTATCCGCTGCCATCGCTGTCCGGTATCAGGCGCCCGGGCGCGCCCGCATTGCTAGAATCCGGTTCATGATCACCGACACCCCGCAGCTACCCTCGTCACCGGCGCGCGGATCAACCCCGCTCCGCGGCGCCCACGAGCCCACGTGGCTCGATGACGGCACACCGTACTCGGCGGAGCACGCGGACGTCTACTACACGCGGGGCGAGGGCCTGTCCGAGTCACGTCACGTGTTTCTCGAGCACAACGCCCTGGCGCGGCGCTGGGCGGCGCTGCCGGACGATCCTGCCACGCTCTTCGTGATCGGCGAGACCGGCTTCGGGACCGGGCTCAACTTCCTGCTGGCCCTGCAGCTGTGGAACGCCTGCGCACCGCCGCGCGCGCGGCTGCTGTTCCGCAGCCTCGAGGCCTGCCCGCTCAGCCAGACGGCACTGGAGCGCGCGCTCGCGGCATGGCCAGAACTCGCCGTCGAAGCCTGCGAACTGCTCGGCGTCTGGCCGCCGGCGCTCGAGGGCCTGCATCACCTCGAGTTCAGCGGCGGGCACGTGCAACTGCAGCTCTATCTGGGCGAGGCCGCTGACGCACTGGCGGATTTTTCCGACACCGCACCGGGAGCTACGGTAGATGCGTGGTTCCTCGACGGCTTCGCCCCGGCGCGCAATCCCGCCATGTGGCAGCCGGAGATCCTGCGTCGCATCGGCACCCTGACCCGAACCAGCGGCACGCTGGCCACCTTCACCGCCGCCGCCGCAGTGCGCGAGGGACTGACAGACGCCGGATTCGTCGTGAGCAAGGTCCCGGGCTTCGGCCGCAAGCGCGACATGATCGCCGCCACGCGCAGCGGCGCAACCCTCACGTCCACCGCGCCCCGACGGCACCCGACACCTTGGCACCGCAGCACCATGTCGCACTCAGCCGATCGCACAGCCATGGTGATCGGCGCCGGCATTGCCGGCTGTACCGCCGCGCGCGCACTCGCGGCGCGCGGCTGGCAGGTGAGCGTGCTGGAGGCCGAAGACAGCGCGGCTGCAGG
>CAJADV010000067.1 GCA_903938575.1 uncultured Gammaproteobacteria bacterium | reverse complement strand
TTTGTACCGATACCAGAATCGGTGATCCCCCTGCGCTCGCGTGACGCGCAGACCACGGTTCTCGCCGGTGTCGGCCAGTTCGTCTCCGGGCTTCATGCGGGATATGCCCACAGCCGATAGCGGGCGGGGTTGTGTAGACTTCGCGTTAGCCATTCGATGCTCCTTATCAACGTCGACCGGTGAGCAGGGCCGTCGGCGGGCGGGCTGTCGTGCGCTATGTGATTGGCACCGAGAACCTACGCTTGTGAGAGCCACCCTCGCCGATCACCTACGCTAAAGCCTACGCTAAATCGCTAGATTTCAACAGACGGCCCTGGACATCCATGCACGCTAATGGCGTAGTTAACTGAGTATAAATTGGGCTTAAAACGCAAAATATCAGGCAGAAATCGTAGTGGAATCAGAGACGCAGAGCAGTCAACACACCCCCATGATGCAGCAGTACCTGCGCATCAAGGCCCAACATCCGGAAGAACTGCTTCTGTACCGGATGGGCGATTTCTACGAAATGTTCTTCGACGACGCGCGGCGCGCGGCGCAGTTGCTGGACATCACGCTCACCGCCCGCGGCACCTCGGGCGGCCAACCCATCCCGATGGCAGGCGTTCCCTACCATGCCGTCGAGGGCTATCTGGCGCGCTTGGTGCGGGCTGGCGTGGCCGTTGCCATCTGCGAACAGATCGGGGATCCGGCCACCAGCAAGGGCCCGGTGGAGCGCGAGGTCACGCGCATCGTCACGCCCGGCACGCTCACTGATGAGTCCCTGCTGGACGCGAACCGCGACAACCTGCTGGTGGCCGTGGCCGAGGCCGGAGAGCGCTTCGGGCTCGCCTCTCTTGATCTCGCGAGCGGACGCTTCCTGGTGTTCGAGGTCGATGGCGAGGAAGCGCTCAACGGCGAACTGCGCCGGTTGCAGCCCGCGGAATTACTGACCAGTGAGGCGAGCGCTGCGCGCGCGTGCATCGCCGGACACGGAGGACTGCGTCGACGCCCGCCATGGGAGTTCGATGCCGAGAGCGCGCAGACGCTGCTCACGCGGCAATTCGGCACCCGTGATCTGGCGGGCTTCGGTTGCACGGGACTGGGGCTCGCAATAAGCGCGGCAGGCTGCCTGCTCCGCTATGCCCGTGACACCCAGCGCTCGGAACTCCCGCACGTCCACTCGATCGCCGCCGACACACGCGAAGATGCGGTGGTGCTGGACGCCGCATCGCTGCGCAACCTCGAGATAGACATCAACCTCACGGGCGGCAGCGAGCACACGCTCGCCTGGGTACTCGACACGACCTGCACCTCGATGGGTGCGCGCTGGCTGCGGCGCTGGCTGCGGCGCCCGACGCGCCGGATCGAGGTGCTGATCGCGCGGCAGGATGCGATCGCCTCGCTTCTGACCGACGCGGCCTTCGTGGAGCCGCGGGAGCGGCTCGCCGCGATCGGTGACATGGAACGCATCCTCGCGCGCGTCGCGTTGCGCTCCGCGCGTCCGCGCGACCTCGCCAGACTGGGTCAGGCCCTGAGCGCGCTGCCTGCGCTGCAGCAAGCCTGTGCAGTGTTGGAGGCCTCGCTGCTGCGTGCGCTGCTCGAGCGCGTGCGCGAATTCCCGGCGCTTGCAACACGTCTCGGGGAGGCGCTGGTCGAGAACCCGCCCATGACCGTTCGCGATGGCGGCGTGATAGCGGCCGGTCACGATGCAGAACTGGACGAGATGCGCGCGCTCGCCACGGGCGCAAGCGACTATCTGGTTGGCCTCGAGGCACGCGAGCGCGAGCGCTCGGGGTTGCCCACCCTGCATGTGGGCTACAACCGCGTGCACGGCTACTACATCGAGGTGAGCCGGGCACAGGCGCGCAACGCACCGGCTGACTACATCCGCCGCCAGACACTGAAAAACGCCGAGCGCTTTGTCACGCCGGAACTGAAGGAATACGAGGACAAAGTGCTTGGCGCCAAGGCCCGCGCACTGGCCCGCGAAAAATGGCTCTACGAGGAACTGCTCGAGGCGCTGAACACCGAACTCGGTGCGCTACAGGACTGCGCGGCAGCGCTGGCGGAGCTCGATGTGCTCTCGACGCTCGCCGAGCGCGCGGCAACGCTTGACTACTGCCGCCCGGAACTCGGCACCGGCCCGACCATGCGGATACGCGGAGGCCGGCATCCGGTGGTGGAGCGCGTGTCCACCGCGCCTTTCATCGCCAACGACCTCGAACTCGATGCGACACGGAGGATGCTGGTCATCACCGGGCCGAACATGGGCGGTAAGTCCACCTACATGCGGCAGGTGGCACTGATTGCAGTGCTTGCGCACGTGGGCAGTTACGTGCCCGCAGCGAGCGCTGAGATTCCGCTCCTCGACCGCATCTTCACGCGCATCGGGTCCTCGGATGATCTTGCCGGCGGGCGCTCCACCTTCATGGTGGAAATGGCCGAGACGGCCACCATCCTGCACAACGCCACCGCACAGAGCCTGGTGCTGATGGATGAGGTCGGGCGTGGCACCGGCACCTTCGACGGGCTTTCGCTCGCGTGGGCGGCGGCCGCAAGGCTGGCGGGCGAGCAGCGCGCCTGGACCTTGTTCGCCACGCACTACTTCGAACTCACGGTGCTGCCGGAGGTGGTCGAGGGCATCGCCAACGTCCATCTGGACGCCACCGAATACGCCGACCGTATCGTGTTCCTGCACGCGGTGCGTCCGGGTCCTGCGAGCCGCAGCTACGGGCTGCAGGTGGCTGCACTCGCGGGCGTCCCGCAGGATGTGATCCGCGAGGCCCGGCGCAAGCTCGCCGAACTCGAGACACCCGCACGCACCCTGCCAGCGGCACCTGCAGGCGCTGAAGCCCCGCGGCAGGCATCACTGCCCTTCGATCGTGACCCGCGGGCCGATGCGCTCGTCGCGCGACTCGGTGCGCTGGACGCCGATGCCCTGAGCCCGCGGGACGCACTGGAACTGCTCTATGAGCTGGCAGCCACGGCACGCGGCCTTTGCTGAAAATTCATGCCCCGCATGCTCTCGCGCCTCGCGCAGCCCGTGCTAGACTCGCGGCGGCCGCGCGATGTCGCGGTGGTCCAAAGTCGGATTGAAGAGGCGCTGCGAACATGACCTTCGTTGTCGGGGAAAACTGCATAAAGTGCAAGCACATGGACTGCGTAGAGGTATGTCCGGTCGATTGCTTTTACGAAGGCCCCAATTTTCTGGTGATCCACCCCGATGAGTGCATCGATTGCGCACTCTGCGAGCCCGAGTGCCCGGTGGATGCGATCTTCTCCGAGGACGAAGTTCCCGACGACCAGAAGCAGTTCCTCGAACTGAACGCAGAGCTCGCGCAGATCTGGCCGAACATCACCGAAAGGAAGGAAGCCCCCGCGGACGCCGAGGAGTGGAACGGCGTGCCGAACAAGCTCCAGTACCTCGAGCGCTGAGCGACGCGCCCGGGGTATCCGGGCAGCGGGATAAAAAAAGGGGGCCGAGGCCCCCTTTTTCGTGCGCGCCTGAAGCCTGTCAGCTGAATACCGCCTCACCCGACAACCCCTGGCGCTCGAGTATCTCGCGCAACCGACGCAGCGCCTCGACCTGGATCTGCCGCACGCGCTCGCGCGTCAACCCGATCTCGCGACCCACCTCTTCCAGCGTCGCAGCCTCGAAACCCGCCAGCCCGAAGCGCCGCGAGATCACCTCGCGCTGCTTCTCGGAGAGCTCCTCTAGCCACTCGCCAATGCTCGCGCGCATGTCCTCGTCCTGCAGCAATTCGGCAGGATCCGACACTTGGTGATCGGCGATGGTGTCAAGCAACGAACGGTCCGAATCAGGCCCCAGCGGCACGTCCACGGATGTCACACGCTCGTTCAGGCCGAGCATGCGTTTTACGTCTTCCACGGGCCGGTCCACGAGCGCCGCGATTTCCTCTGCCGAGGGCTCGTGATCGAGTTTCTGCGTGAGCTGGCGCGCGGCGCGCAGGTAGATGTTGAGCTCTTTCACAACGTGGATCGGAAGCCGGATGGTGCGCGTCTGGTTCATGATCGCGCGCTCGATGGTCTGGCGGATCCACCACGTCGCATAGGTCGAAAAACGGAAGCCACGCTCGGGATCGAACTTCTCCACGGCGCGGATCAGGCCGAGGTTCCCCTCTTCGATGAGGTCGAGCAGCGAGAGCCCACGGTTCAGGTAGCGGCGCGATATCTTCACCACCAGTCGCAGGTTGCTCTCGATCATGCGCTTGCGCGCGGCGGCCTCGCCTTTCAGCGCCTTGCGTGCGAAGAAACGCTCCTCCTCGGCGGTGAGCAGCGGCGAGAAGCCGATCTCACTCAGGTAGAGCTGGGTGGCATCCAGTGTCCGCTGCGAGCTGGCGCTCTCGCGGCGCGGCGTAATGCTCTCCTCGTCTGCAGCCTCCAGGGCTGCGTCGGGCGAGTCATCGTCGAGCAGATCGACTATGCCCTCCTCGAGTTCGGCATCTGCGCCTAGCACCGGCTCCTCTTCGAATCTAACGCTTGCCTCGAGTCCCATCGGCTGCCCCCTTTGTCATCCTGATTGTCGTGCCTGCCAGCTATCGCCTTGGCAGGATCTTTGTAGGGTCGACCGGGCTTCCCTTCCGGCGGACCTCGAAATGCAGTTTCACGCGGTCAGTGCCGCTGTCGCCGATCTCGGCGATCGTCTGGCCAGCCCTCACCGCATCACCTTCCTTCACCAGCAATTTGCTGTTGTGCGCGTAGGCGCTCAGGAAGACCTCGTCGTGCTTGATGATCAGCAGATTGCCGTAGCCGCGCACGCCGCTGCCCGCATAGACCACCACACCACTGTTGGCTGCGTGCACCGGATCGCCGAGATTGCCGTCCAGATCGATGCCCTTGTGCGGCTGGGCTCCCGCCGAGAAACGCGCGCTCAGCTTCCCGGAGGCAGGCCACTGCCACGCGCCGGGCTTTGGCATGCGGACAGGCACAGGCGTT
Source organism: uncultured Gammaproteobacteria bacterium (assembly GCA_903938575.1). Classification (GTDB taxonomy): domain Bacteria; phylum Pseudomonadota; class Gammaproteobacteria; order Pseudomonadales; family UBA5518; genus UBA5518. Next base: position 13,746 of record CAJADV010000067.1, on the reverse strand, counting down.
ACCGGACGCGCCGCCACGGCGGGCTGCACGACCGGCGCAGGCGCCCTCGCCACCGGTGCAGGCGGCACGGGAGACGCCACCACAGCTGGCGACCTGGGAACAGGCGGCGGGGATACACCAGTGCGTGCCGTAGAGCTCGGCGGCGGATTTGCGGGCTGGACCGGTGTCACCAGGGCGGAGTCCGGGGCGGCCCGAACCACCGCTGAGCCCGACGAGGGGGCCTGCGCTACACGGGCCTGAGAGCCGGGGTGCGCAGTGCGCAGACGCAGCACCTGCCCGGGGAAGATCCTGTAGGGCGGCGTGATGCCATTCAGGCGTGCGATCTGCCGCCAGTCTGCACCCGTCGCAAAGGAAATGAGATACAGGGAGTCTCCGGGCTTTACCGTGTAGGTGTCGGAGTCCGAATTGCGGGTCGGCTGCGCTCTCGGCGGCCCCGGCTCCGATTCCTCGGGAACCACTACATAGTCCGTGGGCGTCGAGCAGCCCACCAGCAGGGCCAGCAACCCGAAAACGACCAGCAATGTCCTTGGCTTTATGGGGGTCATTCATTTCTGCGGTGGCTGAGGGGTTAGGCCCGTGGTTGATCACTTGCGCGTGTTTAGTGCGCGAACCGTTTAAGAAGCTTTTTTATCGCAATGATTTCATTGAACTTTCGTGAAGCCAAATTTGCCCCGATCCCGCGCCTTTGTCAACGGAACATTCCACCGATAACGGTAGTTTTTCGCATGGGACTGGAAATCAAGGCACTCTGGTGCAGGCCACCGGGGCGCCGCAGAAGCTCAGCGAACGGTGCCACCAAGCAGGGGAACAAAGCGGACGGGCTCCACCACACGCGTATCGAAGCCCTGATCGGTGCGGGTGACAACGTGCAAGTGCTGGGCGTGCTCGGGACCCGCAGGAATCACCAGACGCCCGCCCGGAGCGAGTTGCTCGCAGAGTTCCCGGGGGATAGCGAGCGGCGCCGCAGTGGTGATGATCCCATCAAAGGGTCCCTTATCGGCCCAGCCCGTGAAACCATCGGCGTGCCGCAGCGTGACATTGTGGATGGCCAGTTCGCGCAGACGCAGGCGGGCCTTCTCCTGCAGCGTCCGAATGCGCTCCATGCTGAAGAGCTCATCGACCAGCCCCGCCAGAACCGCCGTCTGGTAGCCAGAGCCGGTGCCGATCTCGAGCACCCGCCGCGGCCTCCCGCCGGCGAGCAGCAACTCGGTCATGCGGGCAACGATGTAAGGCTGGGACAAGGTCTGGTTGAAACCGATCGGCAACGCCGCATCCTCGTAGGCGCGGTGGGCCAGCGCCTCGTCGAGAAACAGGTGGCGGGGCGTGCTGCGGATCACCTCAAGCACGCGGACATCGCTTATGCCCTGCTCGTACAGACGCTCCATCAGGCGCGTCCGCGTGCGTTGCGAGGTCATGCCTATGCCGGGATGTTTCACGTGGGAGACATATCCCGGCGGGACAGCAGCACCACGGCCTGGGCCGCGATGCCCTCGCGCCGGCCCGTGAAACCGAGGCCCTCCGTGGTCGTGGCCTTCACCCCCACTTCGCCCACGCTGCAACCGAGGTCGGCGGCGATGTTGGCGCGAATGGCATCCGCATGGGGGGCGAGCTTGGGGCGTTCTGCAATCACGGTGAGGTCGACGTTTCCGACCCGATAACCCGCCGCAGCAACCAGTTCTACGCAGCGGCGCAGCAGCACACGGCTGTCGGCGCCTTTCCAGCGGGCGTCGGTGTCGGGGAAGTGACGCCCGATATCACCGGCGGCAATGGCACCGAGCAGGGCATCGCAGAGCGCGTGCAACAGCACATCGCCGTCGGAATGGGCTACCAGGCCATGGTCATGGGGAATGCGCACGCCGCCCAGCACCACCGCATCTCCGGGCCCGAAGCGGTGCACATCGAAGCCCTGCCCTATTCTCATGTCCCACTCCCGGTGCTGCGTGACAAGTAGTACTCCGCAAGCGCGAGGTCCTCGCGCGTGGTCACCTTGATGTTGTGGGCGCCGCAGGCAACCAGTCGCGGCCGGTAACCCAGCCTCTCGATGGCCATCGCCTCGTCGGTGACCGCAAGGCCCGCGGCCTGCGCCTCCCGCAGCGCCCTGCACAGCAGGCCGTAGCGGAACATCTGTGGTGTCTGCGCGCGCCACAGGTCATCACGCGCCACCGTGGCGGCGACACATCCCTGCGCATCGGCACGCTTCAGTGTGTCTACAACGGGCAGCGCCAGCAGGCCGCCAGCCTCTTCGCCGGCAACTGCCGCAATCAGACGAAGGATGTCCTCGACGCGCACGCAGGCACGCGCCATATCGTGCACCAGCACCCAGTCCGAGGCCGCCGGCGGCGAGGAAAAACCCGCGAGTGCGGCGAGCACTGAACTCGCCCGGTCGGCGCCGCCTTCGACACAGCGTACGCGTTCGCGCAGCGCTGCGGGCAGGCGCTGCCAGTGGGCATCCGCGGGAGCGAGAGCCACCACCACCTCGCGCGCGCCGGGCAAAGCCAGCAGCGTGTCCAGCGTATGCTCCGCGAGCACACGACCGGCCAGCGGCAGGTATTGCTTGGGGAGAGCAGCGCCCATGCGGGCACCGGAGCCGGCTGCCGGAATGGCAATCCAGACGGGCACGGGGCCCACGGTTGCGGAAGACTCGAGGGCGCGTGTGGCGGGCATCAGAGAGCGCTCGCCGGGCGCTCCACCAACACGTAGAACGTCTCGTCCTGGCGCACCAGTCCGAGCTCTTCGCGCGCCATTTCCTCGACGCTGTCGACGCCACTGCGAAACTCGTCCACCTCGACCTCGAGCCGCCGGTTGCGTTCGCGCAGCTCGTCGTTGCCGTGGGCGTAGTCTTCGATCTGGCGCCCGAGCGAGACCAGTTCCGCGATGCTCCCCTGCCCGATCCAAAGCCTCGCCTGCAGGACTGCCAATAGCAGCACCAGGGTGAAAAGGACGGGTTTCCAGCGGATCATGGAGGGAGTGTAGTCGAAGCCGCTCAGCCCCGCGCCAGTTCGGCGCGACCGCGGTACGGAGCCCGGCCAGCGAGCTCGGCCTCGATACGCAGCAGGCGGTTGTACTTGGCCACGCGGTCAGATCGGCAGAGGCTGCCCGTCTTGATCTGCCCGGCCGCCGTGCCCACCGCGAGATCAGCGATGGTGGTGTCCTCGGTCTCGCCCGAGCGATGCGAGATCACTGCCGTGTAGCCCGCCTTGCGGGCCATGGCGATGGCATCGAGCGTCTCGCTCAGGCTGCCAATCTGGTTGAACTTGATGAGGATCGAATTGGCGATGCCCTCGCGAATACCACGCGAGAGGATTTTCGTGTTGGTGACGACGAGATCGTCGCCGACCAGTTGCACACGCGAGCCCAGTTGCCGCGTGAGCTCGGCCCAGCCCGCCCAATCGCTCTCGTCCATGCCGTCCTCGATGGAGAGGATGGGGTAGCGGGTGGCAAGATCGGCAAGGTAAGCCGCGAACTCTGCGGGCGCGTAGCTCCTGCCCTCGCCCGCCAGCACGTACTGGCCATCCCGGTAGAACTCAGAGGCCGCACAGTCAAGCGCCAGGACCACATCAGTGCCCATGCGATAACCGGCATTGCCGGTGGCCTCGATGATCGCGGCGAGTGCCGCCTCGTTCGAGGGCAGGTTCGGCGCGAAGCCGCCCTCGTCACCCACCGCCGTGCCGAGCCCGCGACCCGAGAGCACTTTCTTCAGCGCGTGGAAAATCTCGGCGCCGCAGCGCAGTGCCTCCGCAAAGGTGGGTGCGCCCACCGGCTGCACCATGAATTCCTGGATATCGACGTTGTTGTCGGCATGCTCGCCACCGTTGACGATGTTCATCATCGGCAGCGGCATCGAGTAGACCCCGGGCGTCCCGTTCAATTCGGCGATGTGGGCATAGAGCGGTATGCCTTTGGAGACAGCCGCTGCACGTGCGGCCGCGAGCGACACGGCAAGGATCGCGTTGGCACCGAGCTTGGCTTTGTTTTCCGTGCCATCGAGCGCGAGCATGGCGTCATCGAGACCGCGCTGGTCGGTGGCGTCACGGCCCTCGAGGAGCGCCGCGATCTCGCCGGACACCGCGGCAACGGCCTTGCGCGCGCCCTTACCGAGATAGCGGCTCTGGTCCCCATCACGCAGTTCCAGCGCCTCGCGCGAACCGGTGGAGGCGCCCGAGGGGGCACAGGCCGTGCCGAGCGAACCGTCGGCGAGCAGCACAGTTGCCTCGACGGTGGGGTTGCCCCGGGAGTCGAGAATTTCCAGCCCGCGGATTCTGGTGATCGATGCTGTCATGTGTGTCTCCTGTCTGGAATGACCGCGACGCCGGCACTTGCGGGAACGCGGGGCGCGCACAAGGCGGTGGCGTGACGCGCGCCGGCGCGGAGTCTCAGTTGATTTCGACCGGCGGCAATGCCTTCACCAGTTCATCGAGCGCCTTCATCTGCGCAAGAAAATCGCCCAGGCGCTCGAGGGGCAGCGCACAGGGTCCATCGCATTTCGCCTGGTCGGGATCGGGGTGTGCTTCGAGGAAAAGCGCCGAGAGCCCTTGGGACATCCCCGCCCGCGCGAGCTCCACCACTTGCTGGCGTCGGCCACCGGCGGAGTCAGCACGGCCACCAGGCATCTGCAGCGCGTGCGTGACATCGAACATCACGGGATAGCCAAAGCGCTTCATGATCCCGAAGCCCAGCATGTCGACGACGAGATTGTTGTATCCGAAGCTGGAACCGCGCTCGCACAGCATGAGCCGCGAATTACCCGCCTCCTCGAATTTCGCGAGGATATGGCCCATTTCCTGTGGCGCGAGGAATTGCGCCTTTTTGATGTTGATGGCCGCTCCGGTGCGTGCCATGGCCACCACCAGGTCGGTCTGGCGCGACAGAAACGCCGGCAGCTGGATGACGTCACAGACCTCGGCTACCGGCGCTGCCTGCGAGGGCTCGTGGACATCGGTGATCACAGGCACTCCGAAGCGAGCCTTGATGTCCTGGAAAATCCGCAGGCCTTCTTCCATGCCCGGGCCGCGGAAAGAATGCACCGACGAGCGGTTAGCCTTGTCGAAAGAAGCCTTGAATACATAGGGAATCGCGAGCTTCTCGCAGGTCCGGACATAGTGCTCGGCAACGCGGAGCGCCATCTCGCGCGACTCCAGCACATTCATGCCCCCGAACAGCACGAAAGGCCGGTCATTGGCCACCGGGATGCCGGCAACCTCGACCGTGCGCGACGCCTGCGCGTCAGCCACGGCCATGGCCTTCGGCGAAACGCGCTGCGGCCTCGATGAATCCGCTGAACAGCGGGTGCCCCCGGCGCGGCGTGGACGTGAATTCAGGGTGGAACTGGCAGGCGACGAACCACGGGTGATCGGGAAGCTCGATCATCTCGACGAGGGAGCGGTCCGCAGACCAACCCGAGACCTTGAGCCCGGCTGCAACAAGTTTGGACAGGTAATTGCCGTTCACCTCGTAGCGGTGACGGTGGCGCTCGGTAATCTCGGGCTTGCCGTAGGCCTCGCGGGCTCGCGAGCCATCCTCGAGATGACAGGGCTGTGTGCCAAGCCGCATGGTGCCGCCGAGGTCCGACTCCAGACTGCGGTGCTCAGTCCTGCCGTCCGGGTTCATCCATTCGGTGATCAGTGCAACCACCGGATGCGGCGTGGTGGGGCTGAACTCCGTGCTGTTGGCCTCACCCAGCCCCGCGACGTTGCGCGCGTACTCGATCACCGCAACCTGCAGTCCGAGACAGATGCCGAGGTAGGGAATGCCGTGCTCGCGTGCGTAACGCACCGTACTGATCTTGCCCTCCACACCGCGCTCGCCGAAGCCGCCGGGCACCAGAATGGCATCGACGCCATCGAGCAGCGATGTGCCCTCGCGCTCGAGCCGCTCGGAATCGATGTAGCGCATCTCGAGGCGCGTCCCGGTATGGATGCCGGCCGCCGAGAGAGCCTCGTTCAGGGATTTGTAGGCATCCAGCAAGTCCATGTACTTGCCCACCATGGCCACGGTGGCATGGCGCTTCGCGTTCAGCCTGCCGTCGATGACGGCCTGCCATTCGTGGAGATTTGCAGGCGGGCAATCGAGCCCGAATTTTTCCAGAATGATGTCGTCGAGCCCGGCCGAGTGCAGCAGCAGCGGCAGCCGGTAGATCATGTCGACATCAGGCACCGATATAACGGCACGCTCGGCAACATCGGTAAACAGCGCGATCTTGCGCCGCGAGGCTTCGTCGATGTCCTGCTCCGAGCGGCACAGCAGCACATCGGGCTGCAGGCCAATCGCGCGCATCTCCTTCACCGAATGCTGCGTGGGCTTGGTCTTGGTTTCGCCAGCCGACCGGATGTAGGGCACCAGAGTCAGGTGTATGAACAGGCAGCTCGCGTGACCAAGGTCAGCGCGCAGTTGACGGCTCGCCTCGAGGAAGGGCTGCGATTCGATGTCCCCCACCGTGCCACCGATCTCGACCATGGCAACGTCGAAACCTTCGGCCCCAGCGAGGATGCGACGCTTGATCTCGTCGGTGATGTGCGGGATCACCTGCACGGTGGCACCGAGGTAGTCGCCGCGACGCTCGCGCCGCAGCACTGCCTCGTAGACCTTGCCGGTGGTGAAGTTGTTGCGCGCGGTCATCCGGGTATGGACGAAGCGCTCGTAATGGCCCAGATCAAGATCGGTCTCGGTGCCGTCATCACAGACGAACACCTCCCCGTGCTGGAAAGGACTCATGGTCCCCGGGTCGACGTTGATGTAAGGGTCAAGCTTGAGCAGCGTGACCTTCAGGCCGCGCGCCTCGAGTATGGCGGCGAGCGACGCCGAAGCCAAACCCTTGCCAAGCGATGAGACCACCCCACCCGTAACGAAAATCAGCCGCGTCATAGGGACCTGCGCGTGTTGTTGTCGTTGGTACTGAGACGCGGGGGCTTCGAAAAAGTCCCCGCGAGGATGGGAGGTCACATTAACAGACTCCCCCCCTCATGCTCAATCGGCGGAGGTACTGGAACACTCCCAAAGCACTGCGGCGCAGCCCCCCGGCTATCTGGTAGGCTCGCCCCATGAAACTGAACGTCTCGATCCTCGGCGCCGGGTCCTGGGGCACCACCTTCGCCGCGAGCGCCTCGCGCAATGCCTCCGTGCAGCTGTGGTCGCGCGATGCGGCACTCGCCGCCGAAATCAACGAGCACCACCGCAATCGCCGCTACCTGGGCGAGCTTGCCCTGCCCCCGAAGCTCGAGGCGCGCACCGATCTGGCCGAGGTCGCCGCGCGCGCAGACGTGCTGGTGGTTGCCGTGCCCTCGCATGGGTTTCGGGAAACGCTGGCACGCGCCGCACCTTTCGTGCGTCCCTGGGTGCCGGTGATCAGTCTCAGCAAGGGCCTTGAACAATCCACCGGGCTGCGCATGTCGCAGCTGATCGCCGAACTGATGCCAGGACACCCCGCCGGCGTGCTCGGGGGTCCTAACCTGGCGCAGGAGATTCTTGCCGGCAAGGCGGCTGCCAGCGTACTGGCAATGGAAGACCCCGCAATACTGCGGCAGTTGCAGCAGGTATTCAGCTCGGGCGTCTACCGCGTCTACTCCAACAACGACGTGATCGGCTGCGAACTGGGCGGCGTGCTGAAGAACGTGATTGCCATCGCCTGTGGCATGGCCGACGGCATGGGCGCCGGCAACAACACGCGGGCCGCCATGATCACGCGGGGGCTGGCCGAGATGAGTCGGCTGGGGGTCGCGCTGGGCGGCCAGTCCGCCACCTTCGCCGGGCTGGCGGGCCTGGGTGATTTGGTGACCACCTGCTCGAGCGAACTCAGTCGCAATCGTCATGTCGGCGAGCAACTCGGTCGCGGGCGGGCAATAGACGACATCATCGGCGAGATGCGCATGGTTGCCGAAGGCGTCCGGAGCACCGCCGTGGCGGTCAGCCTCGCCGACCGCATGGGCGTCGAGGTGCCGATGATCCGCGAAGTCGGGCGCGTACTTGCTGGAGGCAGCGCCAAGCGTGCGCTGCGCGCGCTGATCCGCATCAGCGCAGGCGCTGAAGCCGACCCCGGCTGACGGCCCCCGCAGCACCCCGTCAGCGTGGGCGCTTGAACACCTTTCGAGAAGCGTCACGCGACCAGCACAGAGCACCGCTTGCCCTCGCAATGGCGTGAATCTATATTCACCCGAATATAGATCAGGAGACTCTCCCCGTGGCCATGTTCCCGCACCGGGCGCGCCGCTTCGCCGGCCTCATCACTGCTGCACTGCTTTTCGCGTCGCTCGGGGCCCGCGCGGGCACGCCCGAGGAACAGCCACTCAGGGTATTCGCAGCCGCCTCACTCACCGAGGTCCTGCAGCAACTGGCCAGCGATTACGCCGCAAGCGGTGCCACGGAGCCCCGACTCAGCTTCGCCGCGAGCTCGCAGCTCGCCCGGCAGATCGAGGCAGGTGCACCAGCAGACATTTTCGTCTCCGCAGACCAGGAGTGGATGGACTATGTCGCGGCCCGCGACCTGATTCAGGCCGGCACCCGACGCGACATCGCCGGCAACACGCTGGTGCTGATCGCGCCCGTGGACAGCACCATCGCGCTCCGTCTGGTGCCGGGGGCTGATCTTGCGGCGGCGCTGGGGGGTGGCCGACTCGCAACCGCCGATCCTGACTCGGTGCCGGCAGGGCGCTACGCGCGCGGCGCATTGATGTCGCTGGGCGCCTGGCCTGCGGTGGCTGAGCGCCTGGCACGTGCCGAGAACGTGCGCATCGCCCTCTCTTACGTAGCGCGCGCCGAGGCTCCCCTCGGTATCGTCTATGCCACGGATGCACGCACGGAGCCCCGCGTGCGCATCGTGGATAGCTTCCCGGAAAACTCTCACCCGCCGATCCGCTATGCAGCAGCGCTGCTTCGCCAGGCGCCTCCCGCTGCTGCCGCTTTTCTCGAATTCCTGGAAGGCGACGTCGCTAGGCGACGGCTCCACGAGCGCGGCTTCGTGCCACCCGCTCAGCCCAAAGAGCAACCCCGATGAGCACGCACACCCGCGCCTCAGTGCTTTCACTGGCGCTGCTTGCGGCACCTGCGCTCGCCGTCGATGACGCCACCACGCAAGCCATCAGTCGTCTCGAATCCGCGCTCGCCCGACAGGAGGCGCAACTGGCCGCCCAGAGCGTGCAGCTGGAGGCCCAGCGTCACGAAATCGCCAGCCTCCGGCAACTCGTCGAAACCTCGCATGGCGCAAACGCGGTGACACAGGAAGCGCTGGCTGCAGTCCGCACGGAACAGCAGCTATCGAAACTGCAGCAGCAGGAGACTCCGCGCTGGAGCCTCGCCGGGGCACGGCCCACGCTGAGCGCAGCCGACGGTCGCTCCACACTGTCGCTGCGCGCGCTCACGCAGTTGGACAGCGGCTGGTACGACCAGGGCGAGGCGGGGCCACTGAGCACTGACTTCAGGCGCGGTTCAACAGGCATCGGCTCGAACCGTGAGAGCGCCGCGGCCTCCGACCTCAGTTCCGGCACCAACTTCCGGCGCGCCCGCCTCGGGCTCGAGGGCAACGTCGCGCGGGACTTCGGCTACCGTTTCATGGCGGAGTTCGGTGGCAGCGGCAGTGAGAGCCAGACGCGCATCAACGATGCCTGGGTGAGCTACAACGGCTTCGCCCCCTTCACGTTGCAGATGGGTGCCTTCGCGCCACCGGCGAACATGGACGACGGCACGAGCCCGGAAGATACGCTGTTCCCCGAACGCGCTTCGCCCGCGGAGCTTTCGCGCGCGCTCGCAGGGGCTGATGGTCGGGTGGGAGCGGGAATCAGGGCGAACGGCGCGCGCTGGATGGGAGCCCTCACCCTGACCGGCGCCACCACGGGCGAGGGCGAGTCCTACGACGAACAGCGCGCGGTGGTCGGACGGCTCGGCCTGCTGGTTCTTGAGGGACAGGACAATGCCTGGAACCTGCACCTCGGCGCCTCGGGCAGCTATGTCTTCCGGCCGTCCGATCAGGGTGGGCCGACCGGACGTTACGCGATACGGCTGCGGGACCGTCCGGAGCTGCGACTCGACGGTACGCGCCTGATAGATACCGGACCGCTCGATGCCGACTCAGCCTGGGTCGGTGGACTGGAGCTGGGTGCCAACTGGCGGAATTTCTATCTCCAGGGGGAGAGCTTTCGCTTCGGCGTGGAACGCCGCGATCACAGCCTGGAAGACCCCGACTTCGATGGCTATTACCTGCAGGGTAGCTGGGTGATCACGGGCGAGCGCAGGCGCTACAACCCGGTGAGCGGCGCTTTTCAGGCGCCCCGGCCGATGACGCCTTTCTCTGCCTCGGGTGGCTGGGGAAGCTGGGAGCTCGCCTGGCGCTTCAGCCACACCGATCTCGACTTCGACGCCGGACGCCCGGGCCTGCCCGCATCACCATCAGCGGTGCGCGGCGGGATACAGGACATCCGCAGCATCGGGCTTAACTGGGCCGTGAACAATAATCTCAAGCTGATGCTGGACTACATGCGCGTGGAGGTGGAGCGCCTGAATCCGGCAATGACCGGCGCGCAGCCCTTCGGCCCCTCGCCGCTCACGCCACCCGAGGGCGCGCAGATCGGACAGGATCTGGACATCTACACGCTGCGCACGCAGTTCGCCCTGTAGGACGACACATCAAGGCGAGGCGGGAGCCGCTCACCCAAGTGCGCGCAAACGTCCCAGCAGGTCGCAGACGCGTTGGGAGTAACCCCACTCGTTGTCGTACCAACTAAGGCACTTGAGGAAGCGACCCCCGCGCACCGAGGTGAAGGTGGCATCGAAGATCGAGGAGTGCGGGTTGCCGATGATGTCGGAGGACACCACCGGCGCCTCGGTGTACTGGAGAATGCCTGCCAGCGCGCCCTCGGCCGCCGCGCGCATCGCGGCGTTCACCTCGGCAGGCGTGACCTCGCGCGCCAGCTCCGCAAAAAGATCCACCACGGAGCCATCGGGCACCGGCACGCGCGAGGCGATGCCATCGAGGCGGCCCTTCAGCTCCGGCAGCACTTTTCCCACGGCGCGCGCAGCGCCCGTGGTGGTGGGGATGATGTTCTCGGCGGCGGCTCGGCTGCGCCGCCAGTCGGTGTGCGGCACATCGGCAAGCCGCTGGTCATTGGTGTAGGCGTGCACCGTGTTGATCAGTCCCTCGACAATGCCGAAGTTCTCGTGCAGCACCTTTGCCACGGGCGCCAGACAGTTGGTGGTACAACTCGCATTGGAGATGATGCGGTGCTCGGCACGCAAACCCGCATCGTTCACACCGAGCACCACGGTGTAATCGATCTCGTCCTTGGCAGGCACCGTAAGCAGGACGCGTCCCGCACCGGCGGTGAGATGCTGCGCCGCCTGCTCGCGCCGGGTGAATTTGCCGGTGGCCTCGATCACGGCATCAACACCAAGGGCCCCCCACGGCAGCGCTGCCGGGTCTTTCTCGGCCAGGATCCGGGTGCGGGCGTGCGCCGTCACGATATGGCCGTCCTCGAGCGCCAGCGGACCGTGAAAGCCACCCATCACGGTGTCGTAGCGCAGCAGATAGACCAGCGCCGCGGGATCGAAGATGTCATTGATCGCCACCACCTCGACATCGGGGCTGCGGTCGAGAATGCGGAAAACCGAACGGCCGATGCGCCCGAAACCATTGATCGCGATTTTCATACCGGCCCCCTCAACCAAACGCCGCGTACGTGCGCGCCACATCGAGCACGCGACAGGCATGACCGAGCGTCTCGTACCACGCCAGGGTCTTCAGCAGGCGCCGACCAGCGCGCTGGGTGGCCTTTGCATCGAAGAGCAGCGACTGACGGCAGCCGATGACATCGGAGGAAACGATAGGGTCGTTCGTGATGCCGATCAGCAGCGGCCGGGACGCAGCCTCCTTCGCCAGCACCGCATTGACGGCCTCCACGGTGACGTCCTCCTGCCGCAGCACCACATCCAGATCGAGCAGCGAACCCCGCTGCACGGGCACGTTCAGCGCGAGGCCCGACAGTCGCCCGGCGAAGCGCGGCAACAACTGCTCCACGCGGGCGGCCGATTCATTGGCGTTGGGAATGATGTTCTGTGCGGCCGACCGGCTGCGCCGCTCGTCGCCCTGGGCGTAATCCTGCAAAGGCTGGTCGCTGGTGTAGGCGTGAATGGTGGTCATCCCCGCATACTCGACGCCGAAACCACGGTCCAGCGCATCGAGCAGCAGCGCAAGAGCATTGGTGGTGGGCGATCCCGCACTGACGATGCGATCAAGAGCACTCGCCTCGGCGTCGTTGATGCCAGGCACCAGCAGGCGATCAGGCTGACCATCGCTCAGGGTGGCGTAGATCAGCCTGCCCGCGCCCGCCTCAAGGTGGCGTTCCGCGTGCTCGCGGTGGCGATAGCGACCGGTGGCATCGATCACGCAATCGACACCGAAAGCATCCCACGGCACATCACCCGGTGCCGCCAGTTGCAGCATGCGCGCCGACACGGCAGGCCCACGCAGGAAATTGCCTTCGAGGCGACAGGGAAACGCATCCTCCCCCGTGGTCTCGAGGAGATACCGCAGCACCTCGGGCTTGCCGATATCTGCGACCGCCACCACCTCAAGATCCGGCGCGGCTGCCGCAAGACGGAAAATCTGGCGACCGATCTGCCCCAGACCAATCAACCCGATGCGGCAACTGCGCGGCGCGGCGGACATGAAGTCATTCCCGTTCAGTCGATGGGTATGTGGCGACCCGATGGCTTGTCGGTCTTCGGCATGACCAACTCGAGGACACCGTCCTTGAAGCTCGCCTTGCACTTGTCACCGGCCACATCGGCGGGCAGGGGGACCGTTCGCTGGAAACTGCCACGGCTGATCTCGCGGCGATGATAGTCCGCTTTCTCCTCGTGCGTCTCCTTGCGGCTCTCCCCGCAGATGGTCACCGTGCCATCGCGCAGCGAAATCTCCAGATCGTCTTTCGAGATACCCGGTATCTCGGCACGCAGCACCAGATCCTTGCCGCGATCGAGCAGGTCGACCCTGGGAGCATGCGCGAGAAACGGCCAACCGGTGTCTGCGAGGGCCGGAAAGCCCATCCGCGAAAGCAACCCGTTCGAAAGACGGTCGAAAAACAGGTCCATCTCCCCGAACGGTGACAAGGCGTAGGCGGGCGAGGTCTCACGCTCGGCCTTCACGGCCTGCCGAGCCTGCGGCGCCGACTTGGCCGGGGACTTGGCGCTTTTCATATCCATGACTGTAACTCCTTTAATGTGGGGCCTGGTCCAGACTGCAAGGCGTGCGCACCCGGCCCTGACCGTGCGCCGCTGTTCATCATCCTGTGCTGACCGAGCAAGGAGCGCATCGACGGCGCGACGGCCACATCGCGGTCATCGACCTCCAGCGCGATTCCTCCGGCGTCACAACGCCGCACATGCGCGCGGACGCGCAGCGCCGCCACGGCATTCGCCTCGGACACGCAAAACTCCACCTCAAGCTGCTGGTTCAGCCGAAGCTCGGCATATCCGGTCTGAACGAAAACTCCGCCGCGACTCGCATCCCGGATGCGTCCGGTCGCAACCGGAATTCCGCTGCGATAAATGAGCATGGGAACGTCCATTTCCATGCGCGCGTGATGCCTGTGTTCCATGGCTTCCTCCTCCTGAGGTTGCATGATCGTGACTCCGCCCTCGGGTGGCCATGATTCACGTCAATGATTACAGCGGCAGGTAGGGAAGACCCATAAGAGCGAATACGTAGTCAGCAAAGCCGACCGTAACGCAGAAGCATCAGGCGCAGTTGCGCGGCATGTTCGG
>CAJADV010000066.1 GCA_903938575.1 uncultured Gammaproteobacteria bacterium | reverse complement strand
GGCTCTCGCGCCTCGCGCGCGAGGAGCTGCGCCATTTCGAGCAGGTGCTCGCCATCATGAAGAAGCGCAGGGTCCCGTTCCGGCCGCTGGCTGCGGCGCGCTATGCCGGTGGCCTGCGTGCGTTGGTCCGCACCCATGAGCCGGCCCGCTTGGTAGATACCCTGATCGCCGGCGCTTTTATCGAAGCGCGATCCTGCGAGCGTTTTGCGGCGCTGGCGCCGCGGCTCGATGCCGAACTGGGTGGTTTCTACAGTCGTCTGCTGTCGTCTGAAGCGCGGCACTTCCGGGCGTATCTGAGCGCGGCCGAGCGGGCAGCGGGCAGCCAGGATCTCAGCGCGCGCATCGCCGAATTCCGTGTGCTGGAGCGTGAACTGATCGAAGCCCCCGACACCGAATTCCGTTTCCACAGTGGCCCGCCCGGGGCCTTGGCAGCGGCATGACGCTACCTAGGGTGGATCCGCAATTGCTGAAGATGCTGCTGCGCTCCGCAGCCTTCGGCGTCTTGCTCGCGATTGCTTTACTGAATTGGCCGATGAGTGCCGCGGAGCTCCCGGCGGATGGTTCCGCGCCGCTGGTGCAGATCTACACCACAAAAAGCTGTGGCTACTGCAAGCTGCTGCGTCGCTACCTCAACGCCCGCAACATCCCCTACGCCGACTACGACATCGAGGCCAACGCGGACGCGCGCCGGGCCTTCCACGCTGCGGGCGCGCAGGGTGTGCCGCTCGTGGTGATTGGAGCGCAGCGCATCCAGGGTTTCAATCCGGTGGCGATTGAGAAAGCGCTGGCTGCGGCGGAGGCCAGCATTCCTGTAAGCCAGGAGCCGGAGCGGGGCTGAATCCTTGTCGACACTCTTGCCGTAAACGCCATGACCGGGGCTCGGCCAGCCCCACTACACGGGTTGACCCAGATGATCCATCGCCGCCTTGCAGCGCTTCTCCTGATTCTCGCGGCGGCCGGCGTCTGCGCCGACGAAGAGATCCCCCTCGGTATCCTCCCCGATACCGCCACCCCACTCGCCTACCGCCTCGACCTCACGGTAGTACCCGAGCGCGAGCGCTTCTCCGGGCACGCCGAGATCGACGTGCAGCTCAAGGCGCCGACACGCTCGCTGTTCCTGCATGGTCGTGGGCTCGATGTGTCGCGCGTGCACGCGCTGGTGGACGGGCGCCGGGTGAGGGCGAGTTACCACGAAGTCGAGCCCTCGGGCGTGGCGCGTCTTGATTTCAAGCGCCCGCTGGCGGCCGGTAAGGCCACATTGGTCTTCGACTACGACGCCGCCTTCGGCGATAGCGCCTCCGGGCTCTACCGGGTCAAGGTGGCGGGCGAGTGGTATGCATGGACGCAGTTCCAGTCCATCGATGCGCGGGCGGCTTTTCCGGGTTTCGATCAGCCGGGCTACAAGACGCCGTTCAGCGTGGCGCTGAACACCCGCCGCGGTGATATGGCGATCAGCAACGCGCCTGAAACCGGCACCGAGCGCCACGGCAAGCTGGTGAAGCACAGCTTCGAGGCGACCAAGCCCCTGCCAACCTATCTGGTGGCTTTCGTGGTGGGCCCCTTCGCCACCGCGAGCGGTGCGGTCCCGCCCACCCCACAGCGCAGCGCGCCGCTGCCCGTGCGCATCGTCGGCACGCAGCCTTACAAAGACCGACTGGACTTTGCGCTGCAGAACACCGCGCCGATCGTGAAATTGCTGGAGAACTATTTCGGGAGCCCCTTCCCCTTCCCCAAGCTCGACCAGATCGGATCCCCCGTGATGCCGGGCGCGATGGAGAACGCCGGCGCAGACATCTATGGCGACACCATCTTGCTGTTCGGAGAGGACGCTCCGGTAAGCCAGAAGCAGACCTTCGGCATGGTTGTGGCCCACGAGCTGGCACATCAGTGGTTTGGCGATCTGGTCACGCCTGCGTGGTGGGACGATATCTGGCTGAACGAGAGCTTCGCTGAATGGATGGGCTACCGCATCGGCAACGAGTGGCGGCCGGATCTCAAGATCGGTGCCGATGCCCTCGATGCAGGCTTCTCGGCCATGAGCCTGGACGCACTTGCAGCGGGCCGGCCGATCCACCAGCCCATCGCCACCAATGGCGAAATCGACAGCGCTTTCGATGCCGTCACCTACGGCAAGGGCGGTCATATCGTTGCGATGATCGCGGCCTATCTGGGCGACGAGCGCTTCAGGGATGGTGTGCGACTGCACATGGAGCGCCATGCCTACGGCACGGCCACCACGGAGCAGTTCTTCGATTCGCTCTCTGCCGCTGCGGGCGATGCGCGCGTGCTCGCCGCGCTCAAAAGTTTTGTCGATCAGCAGGGCGTGCCGCTCATCCGGCTTGAGCGCAAGGGCAGCGGTCTTGCCGTGAGCCAGCAGCGCTATGCGCTTCTGGGTACGCAGATGCCGGCGCAGCAGTGGATCATTCCGCTGTGCATGCGGGTGGGCGAGACGCGCAATTGTTCGCTGCTCGATTCCCGATCGGCCACGCTGCCTGTCGCCGGCAGCGGCCCGATCATGCCCAATGCCGGCGGCACGGGTTATTACCGATTCTCGCTGCCCGAGGCGGAGTGGCGTGCCCTGATCGCAGAAGCCCCGCGTCTGCCGCCGGGTGAGGCGCTCGCCCTCAATGACAGCCTGTGGGCGGCGTTCCGCGCGGGCGATGTCGCACCTTCGCTGCTGCTAGATGCCGCCAGATCCATGCTGGGCAACGACTATTCGAACGCGGCGGTGGAGGGCGGCCAGCGGCTTGCCGGGCTGCGTTCGCGCGGGCTCATTCCGCCTGCGGCCGTTCCCGGCTACCGCGCCTTCATTGCGAGAACCTACGGGCCGGTACTCGAGCGACTGGGCTTTGATCCGCGCGCCGGCCATCACGGTGCGGAGGATCCCGACCGGCAGAAACTGCGTTCGGCCCTCGTCTCCCTGCTTGCTGCGGAGGCGCAGGATTCCGCACTGCAAACCCGTCTGGCCGCTGCTGCCACGGCGCGGCTGGCTGGAGATACGGCGGCCTTGGATGACACCTTCCTCGGGGATGCGCTGCGGGCGCAGGTGGCGCTCGGAGGCGAGGCAGCCGCGAGCCCGCTCTTCGAGCGTGCCGTCAGCAGCGATGAAACGCTGTTCCGTGATGCATCGATTGCCGCGATTGCCGCCACTGGCGATCCTGCAACGGGCCGTTGGGTGCTGGCCCATATGGATGACGAGCGGCTGCGCTCGGGTGACAGGCTCTGGTTGCTGACAGGGCTGATGCGCGAGCCTGGCACCCGCGACATGGCCTACGGCTGGATGCTCGAGCACTACGGGCAACTGGTCGAGGGGGCGGGCATTTTCGTGTCTTCGGCCTTGCCTCGGTTTCCGTCGGGTTTCTGTTCGCGGGATGCCGCGGATGCGGTTGAAACGGCGATCCGTCCGCAGGTGCTGAAGTACGGACGCGGTGCGCTGGAGCTCGATCGCAGTGTCGAGCAGATCCGTTCCTGCGGCTTGCTGCGCGCGCAGCGCGAGGCCGACATCGCCGCGCTCTTCCCTTAGATCCAGGGGCTGAATCCGCCCGCGCGCTTTCCGCGTCCAATCCGGTAAGAGGGGCAGAACCCTGCCCCTCGGTCCACCTTCACCGGAGAGCCGACATGATGTCCCGTACGCTGCTTGCTGCTGCCTTCCTCCTCCTTGCTGCCGATGCCCTTGCCGAGGGGCCTTGCAAGCGCCTCGATCATGACTTTGATGCCGCAGGCATCGAGCGCCTCGCGCTGGAGGTGCATGTGGGTGAGCTTGCGGTAGAGGCCTCCACCGACGCGAAGCTCCACCTGCAACTGCAGGTCTGCCCCCGTGACGGCTGGATGGACGGCCCGGACACCGTGGAAAAAGCGGAGCTTGCCGTCGAACAGGACGCCGGCACGCTGCACCTCTCGGTGGCCGACGACGACTACGAGGAAAAGTGGACTCTGCGCGTGCCGCCCGCGATGGCCGTTGGCCTCGAGATGGGCATCGGCGAGGCCGTGATGAAGGGCATGAAAGGCGATATCAAGGCCGAGCTCGGTATCGGTGAACTGAAGATCGAAGGCGCCGCCGCCGACTATGGGCGCGTCTCGGGCGAGGTGGGCGTGGGTGATTTCACGCTGCGCGCCGAGGGTGGCTCGCGCGAGGAGAGCCGCGTACTGGTGAGCAAGGAGTCGAGCTGGACGGGTACAGGCTCCGCGAAGATCGAGGCCGAGGTGGGGATCGGGGAGGCGGTGGTGGGGTTGGAGTGAGCCCAAAGCCGGGTGTCAGGTGATGCCTGACACGAACTGAGGTTGCAGTCGGCGTGAATGTCATATCGCGCGCATGGCGCGCTCGTACGCGGAATCCTGGCCAAGTGCGCGCCATGCCACCGATGCGCGCTCTCGGTCAGCGTAGCTGACGGCAAAGTGCCCCCTGCGGTGCCGGACGCTCAGCCAGTGCCAATGCCGCCAGCAAGGCCGGGTTGGTGGCACAGCGCCATGCAGGTGATGTCATCCGACTGTGCCATGCCGCCTGTAAAGGCGTCCACAGCCGCCAGCAGGTGGTCAACGCATTCCCCGGGGCCCTCGCAGCGCACGCTCTCAAAGGCTGCCTTTACGCGCTCCATGCCGAACTCCTGGAAGCTCGCGTCCATCGCTTCGGTAATGCCATCGGTGATGAACAGCACCGTGTCGCCGGCCTGCAAGCTCACTGTCGCCGCTGCATAGCGCTGCTGGCCGCGAACACCTAGAGCCCGGCCTTTGGGGGCCTCCAGCCAGCGTGCGACGCCGGTATGGGGGACGAGCAGGGGCTGCACGTGGCCGGCATTGACGAAGGCCAAGGTCCCTGTCGCCGGTTGGTACTGTGCATAGACGACGGTCACGAACAGCATCTCCGTGTTGCCCTCGTGCAGCAGTGCGTTGGCCGCGGCGACCAGCATGGCAGGCTCGTTGGCGGTGGCGCCCTCGGCCGGCTGCAAGGCGGTCGTACGCAGGATGCTCTTGGCTGACATGCCAAACAGGCCGGCGGCAATGCCTTTTCCGCAGACATCCGCCACGACGAGGCACACGGCACCGTCCTGGGCAGCGAAGTGATCATAGAAATCGCCGCCGATATCCTGGGCGGGCCGCATCATCCCCTGGACCGCAAAGGCAGACGTCGCGGGCCAGGGGCTGGGTAGGAGTGCCTGCTGCAGCTTCGCAGCGACGTTGATTTCTTCCTGCAGCTTCACCAGATGTAGCGACTCCCGATGCTGCAACAGGTAACCGATCTTCCGATCGCGATGGACTATGGCGCCGCCGATGACGCAGAGACCGACCAGGGTCAGGAATTCCTGGAAAGCAAACAGCCGGGAGGTGCTCGTCTCCGGCAAGAACAGGAAGATCGCCAAGGTGCCAAATACGAATACACAGGAATTAAGCAGGCCTCTCGATTTCCAGTCCACGATGTACAAAAAGTTCGTCGCAACGAGCAGCGTGGACAGGCGCAAGAATTTGCCCCGCGTGATGACGGCGATGATGGCCAACACGAGCAGCCCCAAGATCAGGCCGAGCAGATGCAGCGTGAGCAGTCGTTCGGCCAAGGGGCGGTTTCCGGCTGCACGGGGGTGCCTTAGCGCAAGGGCCAGCAGGGCACTCACGACGAGGACGACATGGCTGGTAAAGATCAGAACGTCAGTCAGGTCAATCGTTGCAGAGCCGGTAAGGTGAGCCGCGATTCGCTCGCTGTCCGCCAAGGCAAAGAACGGCGCCACAATAACGATGGCGAGGCCAGCGTAAGGCGCGAGCGACAGGTTTGCCTGAAATCGCCGCTCCACGAGCCACTTGCGCTCGTCCGTGCTCAAACTGGCCAGCAGCCGAGACTCGACCAGCCAGTCGGGAAGGCATCGACCCAACGCAGTCAGCATGGGTCCATCCGTATCAGTTTGCTATGCGCAGCAGCAGGTGGCAGCGGTCGCCGTCTGTTCTGACGCGCACACGTTCGGCGCCTTGGGCCAGCAGCCAGCCAGAGAGCTTGGCCATCCCTGTAGGGTCGTTCAGCAGGGTGTCGCGGTCAGGGCGAGTCTTGACCAGTTCGATGGCCTGTCCCTGATAGGACACGTCGATGTCCAGATGGTATTCGTCGAAGGCGATATCCACGGTGATATCCCCCATCGCCAGGCCCGTGGCAAGCGATTCCATGACGTGATGCAGGGATTGGGTGGCCGTGGTGATGGTCTCTTGCAGGGCCGCAACAGAAGCGCCGAACTGCAGCAATCCGTCGCGGATGGCAGCGTAGTTGTCCGTGCCCGCTGCCAGCGTGAGGCGGGTGCGGCGTGTGTTGCCCAGTTGCATGACGTAGTTCAGCGCGAGCGCCACGATGGCGCTGAGGGAGACGGGTGAGTTCAGGATGGGCTTGAGGAAATGCGGTGCGTTCACATACAGGTGTGGCAGCAGGCCGGCACTGAGTCCGAATGACAGGGCGCAACCCGCCATCAGGATGCGGCGTGTGTCGAGCAGCCTGGAGGTCAGCAGCTGGATGCCGGCCAGTATCATGAAACAGCTGCAGTAGATCACCGCAGCCCCCGTGATGGGAGGCGGAAGTGCGGTAATGGTCGCGGCCACCCTAGGCAGGAAGGCGCAAAACACCATGAGCAAGCCGAAGCTGTAGGCGATGCTGCGGCTCGTGGCGCCGCTGGCAATGGCCAGTCCGATGTTGCCGGAGGAGGTGTTGTGGCTCACCGTACCCAGCAGGCCGGCCGCGATGTTGCCAATACCCTGCGCGGTGGCACCACGGCTCACAGATGCCATGTCCGTGCGCTTCCAGTCCGAGTCGTTGATTTTCTGGCACAACGTCAGGTCACCGACATTCTTCAGCGAAGTGGCGATGCAGGCGATGGTGAAGGGCAGCAGTAGCGACCATTCGAATGCGATGCTGGAAACCGCCCGGTGAGGCCAGCTGAACCACGGCTGATCCACGACCGACTGGACAGCGCTGGGGGGTATGCAACCTAGTGCCAGCGCCGCGGC